>JANNKS010000319.1:0-4428 GCA_031396425.1 Rhizobacter sp.
TAGTGCGCGCCGAGCGGGCACGCCATGCCGCCCATCACATGACCCCGGCTGTTGCCGCCGGCCGCGTCTTCCAGTTCGAACACGTGAATGTCGGTGATGCCGGAGCGGGTCAACGCGCGCGCTGCGGCCAGACCGGCAATGCCAGCGCCCACCACGATCACGTCGGCTCGGCGTTGAGCGTTCGCGGCGGTTGCTGCGCGCCCTGAATGCGACGCAGCCGGTGCGGCGGGCGGTGTTTCGCGCAATCGGTGGCCGCGCTCGAACGCCGCCCCCAGCCAGGCGCCGTCGTAGCGCGGCGCGTCCGCGCGTTCGCACCCCGCCCAGGGCAGCACGGCGGCGGCGCCGAGCACGCTGCGTCGGGTCGTGCCGCCCGGGCGCGTCATTCGTGCACCCGGCCCCATTCTTCTTCAAAGGTATGCACCAGCACCTGGTTCGACAGGCGGTTCACGCCTGTCGGCAGGCGCGTCATGTCGGGTGCGAAGTGAAACAGCGGGGCCAGGCCATCGAGGCTGAGAAAGCGCAGGCCTTCGGGCAGTGCCGAAGGCGCAACCCAGGGCCGGCGACCGGCGAGCACGAAGCCCCATTCGCCGAAGCTCGGTACATGGGCATGGTAGGGCGTGGCCCTCAGCCCGGTGGCTTCGATCGTGCTCACCACCGTCCAGAAGCTCTTGCGCGCAATCAGCGGCGAGGTGGTCTGCACCACCGCATAACCGCTCGCACGCAGGCGCTGGTCGAGCAAGGCATAAAAGCTGGTGGTGTAGAGCTTGCCGATGGAAAAATTGGTCGGGTCGGGAAAATCGACAATGATCACGTCGTAGCTGTCGGTGTCCTGCTCGAGCCAGCTGAACGCGTCGGCGTTCACGATGCGCAGCTTCGGCGACAACAGCGCGTCACCATTGAGCCGGCGCAGCAGCGGCTGTTCGCCGAACAGATGCGTCATGTGCGGGTCGAGTTCCACCAGCGTGACGCGCTCGACGCCCGCGTGTTTGAGCACCTCGCGCACCGCCATGCCGTCGCCGCCACCCAGCACCAGCACCTGGCGCGGCGCGCCATGGCCGGCCATCGCGGGGTGCACAAGCGCCTCGTGGTAGCGGTATTCGTCGCGCGAATGGAATTGCAGGTTGCCGTTCAGGAACAGCCGCACGCCGGCACGGCCCGAGGTGACGACCACGCGCTGGTACAGGCTGGTCTCGCTGTAGATCACCTTGTCGGCGTAGAAGCGGTCTTCGCTCCAGCTCGTCAGCGCATCGGCACCGAACATCGTGCCGAACAGCGCGGCCACCACCAGCGCGCAGGCCAGCGCATGAGCGGCGACGCGGCGCAGTTCGCCGCGAAACAGCCACAGCGCCCAGATCGCCACCAGCACATTGAACAGGCCGAACAGCACCCCCGTGCGCACCAGGCCCAGGTGCGGCACCAGCAACAGCGGAAACGCCAGCGCGACGGCGAGCGCGCCGAGGTAGTCGAATGTCAGCACCTGCGACACCAGGTCCCGCAGGCCATAGCGCGCCTGAAAGTGGCGCTTGAGAATGCGCATCACGAGCGGAATTTCCAGGCCCACCAGCACGCCCACCCAGAGCACGCCCGCGTACAGCGCGAAACGAAACGACTGCGGCGCCAACGCGTGCAGCACGAACAGCCCGGCGGGCAGCAGGCCGCCGCACAGGCCGACCAGCAGCTCGATGCGCAGGAAATGCGCGACCAGCTGGTGTTCGAAAAAACGCGACAGGTACGAGCCGACGCCCATCGCGAACAGGTAGGTGCCGATGACAGTGGAGAACTGCAGGATCGAGTCGCCCAGCAGGTAGCTCGCCAGCGCGCCGGCGGCGAGTTCGTAGACCAGCCCGCACGCGGCGATGACGAACACCGACACCAGCAGCGCGACTTCGGCGAGCTGCGGGCGCGCCGCCGCCACGCCTCGGCCCTCGGGGGCAGCCAGGCGGTCGGCCGGCGCGTCAGCCACCGCGCGCTGCCACCAGGCTCAACTCAGCCCCCATCAACCGTGCACGGCGGCGGCGACGATCAGGCCGATCGCGATGCACATGGAACCGACGACGATCGCCAGCGCGACGTTCTTCTTGTCGATGAGCTCCGACCACAGGTCGTAGGGGGTGAGCTTGTCGACGATCAGGAAGCAGGCCCAGAACACGCCGACGCCGACCAGCGCGTAGAGGACCGAACCAAAGAAAGCGCCGGGCTTGAGCCATTCGAGTCCCATCATGTGTGCCTCCATCTCAACAGGGTTTGAACAAGATATCCACAAGGTTCGCCACAGCGTTGCTCACACTCATTTGTGGCCTCCGCCGCTGGAGTAGCCGCCGAACGATCCACCGCTGGTGCGTGAGCTGCGCTGGTTCGCCAGGCAGTTGCGATATTCGGCCGACGCGTCGCCGTAGCTGCTGCGCAGCGACTCGCAGTTGCCGCCTGACGAGTCGCAGCGGAACAGGATCAGCAGCACGACGATCAGGAAGACCCAGAAGATCGCCTTCGTGACCAGCCCGGCGAAGTTGCCCGAGATCGGCGCCACGTCGCGGCGCAGCGCGGCGCTTCTTTCGGGGGCGAGCCGGAATGCTTTCAGCACCGCGTCGGACGTCATCGATTCACCCGCCGACCAGACGATTTCCTCACCGCCCGTATCACCCCCACCGCCACCGGTGCGTTCGCGGTTCAGCTGGCGGTTCGTGAACTGGCCGGTGCCGCGGTAGTCGGTGTTGAAGGTGCGCTGCTCGCGTTCGAGCTTCCAGTAGAACTCGCCCAGAACGTAGGTCACCTTGCCGGTGTAGTCGTACAGCTTGCGGTACAGCACGCCGCGGTATTTCACGCCTTCGCCCGCGCTCTCGGGCACACCGGTGATCGGCACCGTCCAGCTCCAGCCGTCGTCGGCGTCGACCAGGAACGCGAAACCTTCGCTGCGGTGGTAGAGCAGGTACTCGCGCCAGAACACCTGTTCGTCTTCGCTACTGGCAGGCACTTCGCAACGCTCGACATAACCGACCACCTGCCATGGCAGCGGCTTGGCGCTACCCAGCGTCAGCGTGCCGGTCGTGCCCAGCGGGATCTGTGGTTCATCGCCGTTTTCCTGCGCGTAGTGCTGCAGATCGCCGCCGACGCCGCCCATGCCACCAGTGAGATCGACCACCGCATGGCACTGAAGGCAGGCGATCGATTGAGTGGTCGCCAGTTTCACCGTCAGGGCGGTGCCGCAGCTCGGGCATTCGACAGCGCGGCCTTTGAGCGTCTTCTCGGCGCCGGCCACCAGGCCGGTCATCGCCAGCTCATCGAGTGCGACGCTGCGACCGATCGCCCAGCGCGGCTGCGCCGCATCGCTGTAGTCGAGCGTGCCGACCTCGCCGCCCGTGCTTCGCAGGTCGGCGACGACGAAGCCGCGCGTCAGGTTGGGCGCCTGCGGCAGCTCGCCCTGAGCCGCGATCAGCCTGGCCACCGTCACCGACGCGACGGCCCAGCGCTGGCCTGCAACCGCCAGGGCCACCCCGACACGCAGGTCTTCCGCCTTCGGTGCCTCGCCCGTCAACGGCGCGTCGAACGCCATCACGTAGCGGCCGTTGTCTTCGCTCAGCCAGGCTGACTTGCCCGGTTCGTCGCCCTTGTCGAACAGCGCGTGCCATTCGTTCCAGGTGCCCTCGGCGAAGCGGTACTGCAGGCGACCGACCAGCGTGAAGGCCGCGCCCTGGTAGCGCCCCGAAGCGCCGAGTTGCAGCGGCGAGTGATCGTCGAACAGCTCGGCGCTCTGGCCGATGCGGCGCAGCGCATCGCCCTCGCGAACCACGCTGCTGCGGCAGAAGCTGCACACCGCGAAGGCGGACGCCGCCGAGGCGAAATCGACCAGCGCGCCGCATTGGGGGCACGCGGCGCGCCAGCTGCGCTGCGAAGGTGGGTCAGTGGCCAAGGGCGCGCCGCATCTGCGAAGCGTGGACTCCAGCGTGCGGCGGAATGACGGCAGCCGGGGTCATCCCGACGCACGCCGGGATCCACCGCCGAACGCGCATCCGCGCGCCGCCCATGCGCCCCATGCCAGCCTCAGACCAGCTTCTTCAACAACTCCGCCTTCTTCGCTTCGAATTCTTCCGGCGTGACGATGCCCTTGGTCTTCAGCTCGGCGAGCTTTTCCAAAGTAGCCATCACTTCCTCGGCCTTCACGCCCACCGCGGCCGCGGCAGGCTGCGCCTGCGCCCCTGCGCCCTGCAGCCCCTGGGAGATCTGCTGAGCCATCACCTGGCCGAGCGCAACGCCCGCGCCCAGACCCATCGCATCGCCGGCGATGCCGCCACCCTGGCCTGCGCCTTCGGCGAATTTCGGCAACGCCTGCGCCGTCTGGTACTGCATGAACTTGCCCATGTCGTTGCCGACCATGCCCATGCCGATGCGTTGATCGAGAATCTTCTGCAGCTCTTCGGGCAGCGAGACGTT
>JANNKS010000154.1:0-2141 GCA_031396425.1 Rhizobacter sp.
CTCGAGCATGCCGCGCGGCGCGTGCAAGGCCCCGGGAATCACGCCTTCGCGCTCGAGTTCGCGCACGTCTCGAATGTCGACGAACTGCACGCCCGGGTGCGCGTGCAAGGCACGCGCCTGTTCCACGGTGTAGGTCGTCACCTGGGACATCGCTTCTTCAACCAGGGCCTTGGACGTCTTCTTCATGGGACTGCTCCTGTCAATCACTGCATCGGCCATCGCCCGGCCGCCCTTCGGGCGATCAGAACGGCCCACTTTCCAGCCATCGTTCGATCTGTGCACGCCGGTCGTTGCCCCAGAACGGCTCGCCGTCGACGACGAAGAACGGCGCGCCGAACACGCCGGCAGCGATCGCACTGTCGTTCGCGGTCTTCAGGGCGCCCTTCCATTGTGGATCGTTCCACACCCCTTCGGCCGACGCGGGCTCGATACCGAATTCGGCCACCAGCTCCTTCAACGCCGCCGGGTCGCTGAGGTCAACACCGCGCGCAAAGTAGGCGCGCAGGCCGTGATGCGCCCAACGACCAGCGCGCTGCGGGTCCTGCGCCTTCAACCACCAGAAGATGCGCGCTGCGTTCTGGGTGGGAATCGGAAACCTTTCCGGCATCTGGAGCGGCACACCCGCAAAGCGCGCCGAGCGCTCGAAGTCGCGCAACGAGTACTCGCGCTTGATCGGGTACGACACGGGGCTCTTCAACTCGGCCGCCTGGAACGTGGCGCCCAGCAGAATGGCGCGCCAGTCGACCGTGCGGCCATGGCGCGCGGCGAGCGCCGCGATCCATTCGGAGGCAATGAAAGAGTACGGCGACGAAAAGTCGAAGTAGAACTCGATCGCGCGGCGGTTCGGGTCGGGCATGAACGTGAGCCTACTGCGGCGGGGGCGCGCCCGCCTGCGCGCTTACCCGAAGGGCCCCCGCGCCCGCGGTCAACTCGGTCTGCGTCTGCTGCTCGACCCAACGCGCCAGTTCGCTCACGCTGGCCCCCGGCCCCGCCGCCTGGGCGGCCGCACGCCAGAGCTGTTCTCCCAGGCCGGACAGCGGCAATTCCACGCCCGCCTGGCGCGCCAGCTGCAGCGCGATGCCCATGTCCTTGAGCATCAGTTCGAGTTTGAACGGGTCGTCGAAGCTGCGGCTGGTGATGCGCTGGGCAATGTGGTTGCGGCTGATCCACGACATGCCGGTCGATTCGTTCAGCACCTGCGTCATGACGGCCGGGTCCAGGCCGAATCGTTTGCCGATCACCAGCCCTTCGATGGTGGCGCTGAACGTCAGCGCCGTGATCAGGTTGTTGATGCTCTTCATGGCGTGGCCACAGCCCAGCGCCCCGAGGTGGAACACCGCGCGCCCCATGCACTCGAGCAGCGGCCGGACCCGTTCCACTGCGGCGGCATCACCCCCCACCATGAACACCAGCTCGGCCGCCTGCGCGCCCCACTGCGCGCCCGACACCGGTGCGTCCACCATCGCCACGCCTGCGCCCTGCAGTGCGGCGGCGGTTTCGCGCGTGATCCACGGCTGTGCCGACGAGGTGTCGAGCAACAGGGCGCCGCGCTTCAAGGTGTGCACCAGGCCCTGCGGCCCGAGCGTGACGTCACGCACCACCTCGCCGTTCGGAAGCATCGTGATGACGATGTCGCTGCGCTCGCCCACCGCCGCGGGCGTGTCCACCGCGCAGGCATGACCACCCAGAGTTTTCGCCAGCGCAGCCGCGACGCCGGCAGCCGCATCGTGCAGCGTCAGCGCGTAACCGGCGGCGGCCAGGTGCGTCGCCATGGGTGTTCCCATCACCCCCAGGCCGATGAAACCCAGCTCCGGCTTCTTCATGTCGAGACTCGAATCATGCGGCCAGGTCGGGTCGGTCGATGTCGCGCTACAAGCGCATCAACTTCGGCAGGAACAGGCTGATGTCGGGGAACGCGACCAGGATCGCCAGCAACGCGACGATCGCCACCGCAAACGGCGCCACGCCGCGAAACACGGTGGCGGTGGACACGCCGGTCAGCATGCTCTTGACGACGAACATGTTCATCCCCACCGGCGGGCTGATCAGGCCGATCTGCACCACCACGACGATCAGGATACCGAACCACACCGGGTCGAACCCCAGGCCCACCACGAGCGGGAAGAACACCGGCACGGTGA
>JANNKS010000345.1:0-3409 GCA_031396425.1 Rhizobacter sp.
GCTACGACACCTTCGGCACCGCGCACTCCTCGACCTCGATCTCGGCGGCGCTCGGCATGGCGGTGGCCGCGAAAGCCAAGGGCCACGCCCCAGCGCATGCGCATCGAAGTCCACGACACCGGCCAGGGTCTGACACCGGAACAACTCGCCCAGCTGTTCCAACCGTTCAATCGCCTCGGCCGGGAGTCCGGTACGGTGGAAGGCACCGGCATCGGCCTGGTCGTGAGCAAGCGGCTGGTGGAACTGATGGGCGGCGAAATTGGCGTTCAGAGCAAAGTCGGCGAAGGCAGCGTGTTCTGGATCGAACTGAACTCAATGGGCGAACTGCGGCTGCCGGTTCCGGCGCCGGTTTCGGCTGCGCAAACCGGGGCGTCGATGCCGGCGCAAGGTCCCGTTGTTCAGCACGTGCACAGCTTGTTGTACGTCGAGGACAACCCGGCCAATCTGATGCTGGTCGAGCGGCTGCTGGCGCGCCGGCCCGACATCCACCTGCTGACGGCGCGCGACGGCCTGCGCGGCATCGAGATCGCGCGCTCGGCCCAGCCCCAGGTCATTCTGATGGACATCAATCTGCCCGGCATCAGCGGCCTCGAAGCGCTCAGGAGGCTCGCCGAAGACCCGGTCACCGTTCGTATTCCGGTCATCGCGCTGAGCGCGAATGCGATGCCACGCGACATCGAACGTGGCATGAAAGCGGGCTTCTTTCGCTACCTCACCAAACCGATCCGGTTGAACGAATTCATGGACACGCTGGCGCTGGCACTGCAGGTGGCCCACGCGCCGGCTCCCGCCGCCGCGCCGATGGAAGGTCTGGCGCAGTGATTCCGACCGAACCCATCGACAGCATCCTGGCGGCGCACCGGCGCGCCGAGCACGAACTCATCGCGGCGAATGAAGCGCTGAGCGAATCAAACGCGCGCCTGCGGCTCGCCATGGACGGCGCGCAACTCGGCGCATGGGAGCTCGACGCGGCGACCGACCGCATCACGCTGGGGCCGCGGGCAGCGCAGATCTACGGCCTGCAGCAAGGCATCTCGTACGCGCGCTCGCAGGTGCGCGAACTGTCGCATCCGCAGGACGCGGCCAGGGTGCGCCAGATGCTGGAGCAGGCGCTCACCGAGCACCAGCATTTCAACTTGGAGTATCGGGTGCTGCGGCGCGACGGCGGGGTGCGCTGGGTCGCATCGAGCGGGCGTGGCCGCTATGCGCCCGACGGCACCTTGCTCGGCATGACCGGCGTGATGCAAGACATCACCGAGCGCAAACAGGCGGAAGCCGCTTTGCGCCAGAACGCGAGTTTGTTTGCCGCCCTTGTCGAGCAGTCACCCAAAGGCACCTATGTGGTGGATGCGCAGCTTCGAATCCGACAAGTCAACGCGCAGGCGTTGCCGGCCTTCGAGACCGTTCGCCCGCTGATCGGCCGCAATCTCCCGGAAGTCGTCAAGATTCTGTGGGGCCCGGAAGTCGGCGCCGACATCGTGGCCATCTTCCGGCACACGCTCGAGACGGGCGAGCGATACACCTCGCCGGCCTTCCATGAACACCGCCATGACCTTGGCGTCGAACAAGCCTACGAATGGGAAACGCAGCGCGTGACCTTGCCCGACGGCGAGCAGGGTGTGGCCTGCTATTTCACCGACATCACGGAACGTACGCGGGCCGCAGAAGCGCTGCGGGCGAGCGAGGCGAAGCTCCACCACAGCGAACAGCTGAACCGTATCTCGTTCGAGCTCGCGCCGGTGGCCATCGCACATGCCGGGCTCGACGGGCGCTTGATCAAGGTGAATGCGCAGCTGTGCCAGCTCACCGGCTATGCGGCCGACGAGTTGATCGGGATGAAGGTCGCAGACTTGTCGCACCCGCAGGACCGCGTTCGCGAAGCCGAGCCACTGGACGCGCTTCTCAGCGGCAAGGCAACGCTGTACGAAAGCGAAAAGCGCTACCTGCGCAAGGACGGCGGCATTCGCTGGGTGTCGGTGACAGCGCGCATGGTGACCGACGACCACGGCGCGCCGGTGCACAGCATCGGCGTGGTCCAGGACATCACCGATCGCAAGCGCTTCGAATCGGAACTGGTCGAGGCCAAGGCTGCCGCGGAGAAGAGCAACCTCGCGAAATCGGAGTTCCTCTCAAGCATGAGCCATGAGCTGCGCTCGCCGCTCAATTCGATCCTCGGTTATGCCCAGCTGATCGAAGCGGGTTCACCGCCGCCCAGCCCCGGCCAGAAGGCCAGCATCGATCAGATCCTGCAAGCCGGCTGGCACCTGCTGGCGTTGATCAACGAGGTGCTCGACCTGTCGCTGATCGAGTCCGGCAAGCTGTCGCTGTCGCTGCAGCCCCTGCCGCTGGTCGACGTGCTGGGCGAATGCCAGGCATTGATCGAGCCGCAGGCCGCGAGAAGCGACGTGCGCGTGAGCTTCCACCCGCTCGATGGCCCCGGCCTGATCGTGGCCGATCGGACTCGCACGAAGCAGGTTCTGATCAACCTGCTGACGAATGCGATCAAGTACAACCGCACGTCGGGAACGGTCGACGTTCGCTGCAGCATGGCCGGTGCCCGGCGCGTGCACATCAGCGTGGAAGACACCGGCCAGGGCATGACGCCGGAGCAGATCGCCCAGCTGTTCCAGCCTTTCAATCGCCTCGGCAAGGAGTGCAGCGCCGAGGAAGGCACCGGCATCGGCCTGGTGGTGAGCAAGCGGCTGGTCGAAATGATGGGCGGCACCATCGGCGCACGCAGCGTGCTCGGAACGGGCAGTGAGTTCTGGTTCGAGCTGGACTCGACCTGCGCTGCGCCGCACGACCTCGCTTCCGTGCCCGCGTCGCCCCTGAGCCTTCACACCCAATCGGCATGATGTGAAGCCCGAAAGTGCGCGGCGTCTGCACGCCAACCGAACCGAGAGACTCTCATGATTTCCGAACACGAAATGCTCAACGCCAGCCTCCTGATCGTCGACGACCAGGCTGCCCATGTGCAACTGCTCGAACGAGTGCTGGGCGAGGCCGGCTATGCCAACGTCGCGTCGACGACGAACCCGCGCGAGGTTCGCGCCTTGCACGCCGCGAAAGACTTCGACCTGATTCTGCTCGACCTGCAGATGGCGGGCATGGACGGCTTCGCGGTGATGGACGAGCTCAAGACCATCGACGCCGACAGCTACCTGCCGGTGATCGTGATCACGGCCCAGCCGGCGCACAAGCTGCGTGCCCTGCAGGCCGGGGCGAAAGACTTCATCAGCAAGCCGTACGATCTGCTCGAAGTCAAGACGCGCATTCACAACATGCTCGAGGTGCGCCTGCTGTACCGCCAGCTTGCCGACCACAACCGGCTGCTCGAGCAGACCGTGCTGGAACGCACCGCCGAGTTGCGCGAGAGCGAAGCCCGCTTTCGCCGCCTCACCGAGCTGGC
>JANNKS010000378.1:0-9995 GCA_031396425.1 Rhizobacter sp.
CAGCTCCAGCGCAGGGCGCGTGTAGTTGGAGACCAGGCGCAGCGCGTCGCGCGAGTTCAGACGCTCCTTGGTCTGACCCTGAAACTGCGGGTCGAGCACCTTGGCCGAGAGCACGAAGCTGGCCCGCGAGAACACGTCTTCGGGCATCAGCTTGACGCCCTTGGGCAGCAGGCTGTGCATGTCGATGAAGCCCTTGATGGCACCGAACATGCCGTCCTTCAGGCCCGATTCGTGGGTGCCGCCGGCCACCGTGGGAATCAGGTTCACGTAGCTTTCGCGCACGGTAGGTGAGTCTTCGGTGAAGGCCACGCACCAGGTCGCGCCCTCGCCTTCGGCAAAGTTCTCGGTTTCGCCCGCGTCGGCGTAGCGTTCGCCTTCAAAAAGCGGAATCACCGGGTCGGCGGTGAGTGTTTGCATCAGGTAGTCGCGCAGCCCGCCCTGGTAGACCCAGGTCACCGCCTCGGCCGTCTTCTCGACATTCAACGTGACCGACACCCCCGGCATCAGCACGGCCTTGCTGCGCAGCAGATGGGTCAGGTCGCCGCGCGGCAACTCGGCGCCTTCGAAGTACTTTGCTTCCGGCCATACGCGCACCCGGGTGCCGCTCTTCTTGTCTGCCGCAGTCGCTTTTCGGATCTTGAGCGGCTCGAGCACGTCACCGTGCGAGAACACAATCGTCGCCACTTGGCCGTCGCGCCAGACCGTCACCTCCAGGCGTTTCGACAACGCGTTCGTGACGCTCACCCCCACGCCATGCAGGCCGCCCGAAAAGCTGTACGCGCCGCCAGCGCCCTTGTCGAACTTGCCACCGGCGTGCAGCCGCGTGAACACGATCTCGATGACGCTGACCTTCTCTTCCGGGTGCAAGCCGAATGGGATGCCGCGCCCGTCGTCTTCCACCGACACCGACTGGTCGGCGTGCAGCGTGACATCGATGCGTTGGCCCTGGCCGGCGAGCGACTCGTCAGCAGCGTTGTCGATCACCTCCTGCACGATGTGCAGCGGGTTGTCGGTGCGGGTGTACATGCCGGGCCGCTGCTTGACCGGCTCGAGGCCCTTGAGGACGCGAATCGATGCTTCGCCGTAGGAATGGTTCGGTTTGGTGGCCATGGGCGGCGATTCTAGGAGCCTGGGGTTCGACGCTGCCGGGCGGCGAGCGCCGGCCGCCGCGACGCGAGCGAGCCGACGAAGCTGCTTACAGCTGCTGACAATGAGTTGGCGCAGCGAGACACGGGTCACGCTTTACCTTGTTCGCCATTGAGGCGGGTGCACGGCGCGGGTTAACCTCGGCGCCTTGTTTGATTTGGGGAGTGCCGCCATGCGCCGTCTGCCATCGTTCCGAACCTTGATATCCGCTGCCGGGCTGTGCGCCGCGATGGGTGCCGGCGCCGCCGACATCAGCACGCTGCAACTGCTTAACCAGTCGGAATTCCGTGGCCTGTCGGAAGACCTCGGCGCGGCGCTGTCGTACAAGGGCCTGATTCCGGCCGAACCGATGGGCATCACCGGTTTCGACATCGGCCTGGCTGTCACCGGCACGCGCCTGCAAAACCGAGCTGCATTTGAAAAGGCCACCGCCGGTGCCAGCGTGCCCGCCACCCTGCCGGTACCGACACTGCGCATTCACAAGGGTCTGCCGTTCGACATCGACGTCGGCGTGTCCTACGCGGCCGTGCCGTCGACCAACGTGCGCGTCATCGGCGGCGAATTGCGCTGGGCCGTGCTGGCCGGCAGCACCGTCATGCCCGCAGTGGCGCTGCGCGCCAGCGTGGCTGGCCTGAGCGGCGTGAACCAGCTGAAACTGCGAACCACCGGGCTGGACATCTCGGTGTCGAAGGGCTTCGCCTTGCTCACGCCCTACGCTGGAATCGGCACGGTGCGCGTCAAGAGTGAAACCGATGCCAGCGGCGGCAAATCCCCAGAGAGCTTCGACCTGACGAAGGTGTTCGCCGGCCTGAACCTGAACTTCGGCTTGACGAATCTGGCCTTCGAAGGCGACAAGACCGGCGACGCCACCAGTTATGGCGTGAAGTTCGGTTTGCGCTTCTGACGCCGAGTCCCGAGTGAGGTGGGGCGGGGCGGCATCGGCGCTGCGGCGGGCAAACGAATCCGCTAAAGTCGCCCGATGTCTGCCGCAGCCGCTGCCCCCGTTCCCAACACGCTGTCGCTGAAGCAGGTGCTGATTTGCGGCGCCTTCATCGTCACGCTGTCGATGGGCATTCGGCACGGCTTCGGGCTTTGGCTGCAGCCGATCACGATGGACCGCGGCTGGACGCGCGAAACATTTGCGTTTGCCATCGCGGTGCAGAACCTGGCCTGGGGCATCGCCGGCCCGTTCGCCGGCGCGCTTGCGGACCGTTGGGGCACTTACCGGGTGCTCATCATCGGCGCGGTGCTGTATTCGCTCGGGCTGGTGGCGATGGGCCTGGCCACGTCGGGCCTGGCATTCACCGGCAGCGCCGGCCTGGTGCTGGGCATGGCGCAGTCGGGCACGACCTACGCCGTCGTCTATGGCGTGATCGGCCGCAACGTGGCGCCGGAAAAGCGCAGCTGGGCGATGGGCATCACGGCGGCAGCAGGCTCGTTCGGCCAGTTCCTGATGGTGCCGGTGGAGAACTGGCTGATCGGCGGCTTCGGATGGCAGGGTGCGCTGTTCATTCTGGCGTGCATGTCGCTGGCGATCATTCCGCTCGCGTTCGGTTTGAAGGAGCAGGCGCCGCCGCCCGCACAGGCGGGTGACCAGAGCATTCTGGCGGCGGTGCGTGAAGCGTTCGCCTACCCGAGTTTCCAGTTGTTGATGGCGGGCTACTTCGTGTGCGGCTTCCAGGTCGTGTTCATCGGCGTGCACATGCCGAGTTACCTGAAGGACCATGGCCTGAGCCCTGAAGTGGCAACCGTTGCACTCGCGCTGATCGGCTTGTTCAATGTGGTGGGCACTTATGCGGCGGGCGTGCTGGGCGGCCGGTTCTCCAAACCTTTCATACTTTCCGGCATCTACGGCTTGCGTGCGATCGCGATTGCGATCTTCATCAGCGTGCCCCTCACACCGTGGAGCGTCTACCTCTTCGCCTCGGTGATGGGCCTGCTGTGGCTGTCGACGATTCCGCCCACGAACGCCGTGGTGGCGCAGATCTTCGGCGTGAAGTACCTGTCGATGCTCAGCGGCTTCGTGTTCGTCAGCCACCAGGTCGGCAGCTTCATGGGCGCGTGGCTCGGTGGCAAGCTGTACGACACGACGGGCAGCTACGACGTCGTCTGGTGGATTGCGATTGCGTTGGGCGTGTTCGGCGCCATCGTCAACCTGCCGGTGCGCGAACAGCCGATTCAGCGCGTGGCGCCAGCATGAAACTGCAGCGCATTGCCCTGTGGGCCAGCGCCATCGCCGCGTTGCTGCTCGTGTTCGGCGCCTACTTGCGCCCGGAGGTTGCGATGACGTTGGCCCAACAGCTGTGGAGCTGCTTTTGAACTTCATGGGTCGAGTGGCCAACGTGCGGGCCGCATGAACCCGTCCCCGGCCCCGCATGCCGACCTGGGCGTATCGCCCTGGGTGCAGCGATGGTCGCACCTGGTTTCGCCAGGGGCGCGCGTTCTCGATGTCGCGTGCGGCAGCGGGCGCCACGTCCGCTGGTTCGCACAGCGTGGCTGTTCAGTCACGGCGATCGACCGCGACAGCGCGGCAGTCACACCGCTGCGCTCGGTGGCGAGCGTCGTGCTGGCGGACCTCGAAGCGACGGCCTGGCCCCTGCCAGGGCAGACCTTCGACGCCGTGCTGGTCACCAACTATCTCTGGCGGCCGCTTTTGCCGACCCTCGTCACCAGCCTGGCGCCGCACGGCGTGCTGATCTACGAAACCTTCGCCCTCGGTCAGCAAACCGTGGGCCGGCCCGCCAACCCCGCATTCCTGCTCGGCCCGGGCGAGCTGTTGAGCGCCTGCGCAGGGCTGCGCATCGTCGCCTTCGAGGACGGTTTCGTCGTCGAGCCGGACCGCTTCGTGCAGCGCATTGTCGCGGTCCGCGAGGTGCCGGACCCGGCTGCGCCCCCGCGCTACGCGCTCGCGGCAGGGGCGGCTTCGGCCGCACCGCTAAAATGCGCCGATCACGAGGGAAGCGCATGAAACCCATTCTTGGCAGCATCGTCGCGCTGATCACGCCGATGAACGACGACCGCAGTGTCGACTACCCGGCGCTGCGGCGCCTGATCGACTGGCATATCGCCGAGGGCACCGACTGCATCGGTGTCGTCGGAACGACCGGCGAATCGCCGACGGTGTCGGTTCAGGAGCATTGCGAAATCATTCGCGTCGCCGTCGAACATTCGAAAGGCCGCATCCCGATCATGGCCGGCACCGGCGGCAATTCGACCGCCGAGGCGATCGAGCTGGCCCGCTTCGCGCGCAAGGTCGGCGCTGATTGTTCGCTGTCGGTCGTTCCCTACTACAACCGGCCATCGCAAGAGGGCATCTACCAGCACTTCAAGGCGATCGCCGAAGCGGTCGACATTCCGATGCTGCTGTACAACGTGCCCGGCCGCACGGTGGCGGACATGCAAGCCGAAACGACGCTGCGCCTGGCCGGCATTCCCGGCATTATCGGCATCAAGGAGGCGAGCGGCAACATCGAGCGCGCCTGCGCGCTCATCAAGGGTGCGCCCGCGGGCTTCTCCATCTATTCGGGCGACGACGGCACCGCCGTTGCACTGATGTTGCTCGGCGGGCACGGCAACGTCAGCGTCACCGCCAATGTCGCACCGCGTGCGATGCATGCCCTGTGCATGGCGGCGATCGGCGGCAAGGCCCGCGAGGCGGCCGCGCTGCAGTTCAAGCTGCTCGCCCTGCACAAGAACCTGTTCATCGAGCCCAGCCCGGCACCCACCAAATGGGCCATGGCGCGCCTGGGCCTGTGCGGCGCCGCATTGCGCCTGCCCATCACGCCGCTGAGTGCGCCCGCACAGGCCAGCGTGGAGAGCGCGCTGCGCGAAGCCGAACTGCTCTGAACCCGCAGCGGTGCAGCGCGCACCCTGCGCGGCGCACAAGAATTCCTCTGGAGACCCCGCCCGTGCTTGTTTCCCCTGTCCTTCGTTACTTCCAACTGCGCACCTGCGCCGCTGCGGCTTCGATCTGCTGGCTGGCGCTGGCGGGCTGCTCTTCGGTGGAAAACTTCGCCGCCGGCGACCGGGTCGACTACCTCACGGCGCCCGCCAAAGTTGCGCCCCTCGACGTTCCGCCCGACCTGACCCAGCTGGCGCGCGATTCGCGTTACACCGCTCAGGGCGGTGCCGTCAGTGCGGCGGCGTTCCAGGCCGGCGCCGCGTCACCGCGTGCAGGGGCCCTGCCCGCTGGTCCTCTGGTGGCACCGCAGGCGCTGGGCGGCATTCGCATCGAACGACAGGGCAATCAGCGCTGGCTCAGCACGCCGCTGAGTGCCGAACAACTCTGGCCCCAACTGCAGGCGTTCTGGAAAGAGAACGGCATGACGCTGGTGGTCGATCAACCCACCGCCGGCGTGATGGAAACCGAGTGGGCCGAGAACCGCGCCAAACTGCCGCAGGACATCATCCGCCGCACGCTGGGACGGCTGGTCGAATCGCTCTATTCCACCGGTGAGCGCGACAAGTTCAACCTGCGCGTCGAGCGCACCGCCAACGGCAGTGAAATCCACATCGCTCACCGCGGCCTGCTCGAGGTGTATACGGGGCGCCAGACCGAGACCACGGTGTGGCAGCGGCGCCCGAACGACCCCGAACTCGAGGCTGCTTTCCTGGCCCGCCTGATGGTCAAGCTGGGGCTGAAGGAAGAACAGGCGAAGACGGTGGTGACCGCAGAAGCGGCGACGGCGACCGCCCGGGCGCGCGTGCTCGAGGGCCGCCCTGCCGCCACCTTGCAGGTGGACGACACCTTCGAACGCGCCTGGCGCCGCGTCGGCCTGGCGCTGGACCGCAGCGGCTTCACGGTGGAAGACCGCGACCGCGCCCAGGGCCTGTACTTCGTTCGCTACATCGACCCGGCTCTGGCCGGCCAGGACGAACCCGGCTTCTTTGCGAAGCTGTTCGGCGCCGACAAGGTTGACAGCGGGCCGAAGAAATTCCGCATCTCGGTCAAGGGGGATGGTGCCGCCAGCCTGGTGTCGGTGCTGAATGCCACGGGTGGGCCGGAGAACGGCGACGCCGGAACCCGCATCATCAAGCTGCTGGTTGAAGACCTGAAGTAGCGCGAACGCGCTGGCCATGCGCTTTTGCAGCCTGGGCAGCGGCAGCACCGGCAACGCCACATTGGTTGAGGCTAGCGGCGGCATCACGACGACCCGGCAGCTGAACGACTGCGGTTTTTCGCTGCGCGAACTCGAAGCGCGTCTGCTTCGCGCCGGCTCGGCCATCGAACAGGTCGACGCGGTGTTCATCACGCACGAACATGGCGACCATATCGGTTGCGCGCTCACGCTGGCGCGCCGCCACAACGTCCCGTTGTGGATGAGCCGCGGCACTTGGCGGGCGATCGGCGAACCTGCGCTCGGCAGTTTGCTGCATTTTGCGCGGGATGGCGAGGCGCTCAGCCTTGGCGATCTGCAGTTGCTGCCGTTCACGGTGCCGCATGACGCGCTCGAGCCGCTGCAACTGTGTTGCCACGATGGGGCTTCGCGGCTCGGCGTGCTCACCGATGTCGGCTCGATCACGCCGCACCTTCTGGCGCAACTGAGCGGCTGCGACGCGTTGCTGCTCGAATGCAACCACGACGTCGACCTGCTTGCGGCGTCGAGCTACCCCGCGTCGCTCAAGGCCCGCATCGGCGGGCGCCTTGGCCACTTGGCGAATCATGTTTCGGCTCAGATCCTCGCCGAACTCCTGCACGACAAGCTGCAGCACCTGGTGGCAGCGCACCTGAGTGAGCGCAACAACCGGCCCGACGTGGTGCGCACAGCGCTGTCGGCGGCGTGCGGCGTGGAGCCGCAAGACATCGTGATCGCCGACCCCAAGACCGGGTTCGAGTGGCTGCAGATCGCCTGAGGCTCGAAGCTCGTCGAGGCCCTGGATACTCGACAATTGTGCTGGCGCTTCGCAAGGGTTGGGGCCAATCGGCCTCCCAAAAGACAAAGCCGCCCGAAGGCGGCTTTGCATGGAGCCGATGAGGCTCTTTACTTCTTGACGGCTTCAGCGGCCTTGGCGGCGGCGTCCTTGGCGGCGTCGGCAGCCTTGCCAGCGGCGTCCTTGGCGGCTTCTGCGGCCTTGCCAGCAGCGTCTTTCGCAGCGTCAGCGGCAGCACCCATCGCGGCGGAGGCACTGGTAGCGGCAGCGGCGGCGCTGTCCATCGCAGCCGAAGCAGCAGCGGCGACTGGCGCCACGGCGGAAGCGACCGCAGCGGCGGCCGGAGCTGCGACTTTCGCCGGAGCAGCTTCTTCCTTCTTGCCACAGGCAACCATCGCAAGGGCTGCAACCAGGGTGGCGAGCAATACTGACGTCTTCATTCCTGTCCTCAATCTAAGTTTCGAAAAATGTGATCGGTGGGTGCTGGGGACGCATCGCTCTTGCTCATGGCCCCATCGTTTCGGCGTCATGGAAAGCCTTCCGCCCCCCACTGTCCAGCTCATGACTATAGCAGAACCTGGGAATACCCCTAGAGACCCAGGCTGGTGACCGTAAACGACTCTTCCGAGCGTTGCACCACCTCATCGAACTGCTCGCGCGCACGAACCGCGTCGGCCGCCCCTCGCGAGACGCTGCCCCGGTAGTGTTCGGTGTCCACCAGACGCAGCGTCAGCAGCCCCGGCATCAGCAACAGGCAAGGCATCTGGCCGGCTTCGAGTTCGTTGTTGGCGCGACATTCCACCACATGCGACCAGGTTCTGCGCCACGCCACCCAGCGCGAATGGCGCCGCGCCAGTTCTTCGAAGTTGCGCGCCAGCACGGTCAGTTTGCGGTGCGCCCCGGCCCACTGGACGAGGTGCTCGATCAGGCCCGCGTCGCTCAGCGGCCAATCGGCGAAATCGTTGTCGCAAAGCAGGATTTCGCGGCAGCCGTGCGTCGCCGCTTCGGCGAAGGCCGCCTGAATGGCGCCATGAAAATCCCCGCGGCTGGTGATCGGCAGATAGTTCGGCAGCTCCATCGACGTTGGCTCCGCTAGTTCGAAGGTTCCCCACGCAGCCAGCCGCAGCGCACCCAGTCATTCAGCAAGGCCCTGGCCGGCGGGCTCAACTTTGCCAGATCTGCGGCGCTGAGAACATGGCTGTCGGTAAGCCGACGCAACAACGTCGCGTCGCGTCCGCCGGCACGAAACGCCTCGCCGTTGATGAACACGTGGTGATCGTCGTAGAGCATGCGCGTGCAGCGGTCCGGCACTGCGGCCTGGCCGCGGCGCAACGCAGGCCCGAGCTCGAACACCACGTTGGGTTTCGGTTCGGTGAGCACTTCGCCCAATGCTGCCGCGAACTCGCGCGGATCGCGCAGGCGCCGCGCGAGCGCCTGCGCTGCGAACACCTGCAGGCCGGGCGGCAATCGCCCCGGTGTGTCGGTGGCGATCTGGTGCGCATCGCGGTACAGGGAGGTGTCTTCCGTATGCGGCTCGGTGTCGAGCACGCGCTGAAGCACTTCGGCAGCCAGGCCGCCTGCGGCCGGCGCGCGAAACCCGATCGAACACGTCATGCACGCGCCGCGCGCAATGCCGTCGTGCGCCCAGTGCGGCGGCAGGTAGAGCATGTCGCCGGGCTCGAGCCGCCAGGTCTGCTCGGCAATCAAATTGGTGAGGATCTTCAGCGGCGCGCCGGCCCGCAGTTTCGGCTCGGCGACCCGGCCGATGCGCCATTCGCGCACCCCTTGCACCTGCAGCAGGAACACGTCGTACGAATCGACATGCGGCCCGACCCCGCCGCCGTCGCTGGCGTAGGACATCATCAAGTCATCGAGCCGGGCATCGGGCACGAATCGGAACTGCTGCAGCAGCCGATGCGCCGCGTCGACATGCAGGTCCAGGCCCTGCACCAGCAGCGTCCAACCCGGCTGGCGCAAGGGCGGCAACGCGCGTCGCGCCAGTGGCCCATGGCGCAGCGCCCAGCCTGACCCCTCGCGCGTCACCAGCCGGGACTCCACGTCGTCGCGCGCGGCCAGCGCGAACAGCGCACTGCGGCTCACCGGCGGGTCGACGCGGGAAAAAGCCTGTCGAATCAGGAGTGGGCTTTTTTGCCAGTGGCGCTGCATGAAAGCACGCGGCGACAAGCCACCCAGCAGGGGTGTGGGAAGGTCGATGCTCATGGGCTCATTCTGCGGCACTGTGCGATCATTGCGCGATGCTCATCCAGGCCCCCTGCGTCGTCAGCCTTGTCTGGCGGCTCGAAGACACCCAAGGCCAACTGATCGACGAACTGGTCAAGCCGGTCGAGTTTTTTGTCGGCGGCGACGACCTGTTGGCCAAGGTCGAAGAAGTGCTGATCGATCAGCAGGCCGGCTTTGCAGCGCGCATTCAACTCGAACCCGAACATGCGTTTGGCGACTACAACCCGGACCTCGTGTTTTTCGAGGAGCGCGCGGTGATTCCCGAACCCGTCGAAGCCGGCATGCAGTTCGACGGCGTGCCGCCCGGCGCGGCGACGCAAGGCATGCCGGCCGACCTGGTCTATACCGTCACCGAGGTCTACGCCAGCCACGTGGTGCTGGACGGCAACCATCCGCTCGCCGGTATGGCGTTGCGACTGGAACTGAAGGTTGACGCGGTGCGCGAGGCGACGCCAGCCGAGATCGACGCGGGCAGCGTGGGGGAACCCGCCTTCACCGTGCTGGCGCCGGGACGCGCCGACTCCACAATGCACTGAGGCACTCGCGCGGTCTCATCCTGGGATCGCGACGCCCGCGAACGCGGGCCCGAGCCCCGGCCGTCATCAGCGTTTCCCGGTTGACCCGAAACCGCCCGCGCCGCGGTCCGACGCTTCGAACGATTCGACCCGCCGGAACTCGGCCTGCACCACCGGCACGATCACCAACTGCGCGATGCGCTCCATCGGTTGCACAGTGAA
>JANNKS010000454.1:0-4504 GCA_031396425.1 Rhizobacter sp.
GGACCACCGTGTTGCCGGCCGCCAGCGCCGGCGCCGTCTTCCAGGCCGCCATCATCAGCGGATAGTTCCACGGCGCGATGGAAGCCACCACGCCCACGGCGTCGCGCCGGATCATGCTGGTGTGGCCGGCCAGGTACTCGCCGGCCAGCGGCCCGCCCATGCAGCGTGCGGCGCCGGCAAAGTAGCGGAAGCAGTCGGCCACGGCCGGTATCTCGTCGGCCAAGGCGCGCGCAAACGGCTTGCCGCAGTTCAGGCTTTCCAGCCGCGCAAACTCATCGGCGCGTGCCTCGATCGCGTCGGCCAGCTTCAGCAACAGGCGCGAGCGCTCCATCGGCGTGGTCTCGCTCCAGCTGTCGAAGGCGCGGTGCGCGGCCGACACCGCCTTGTGCACCTGGTCGACCGAGGCTTCGGGCAGCGCCACCAGCAGTTCGCCGGTGGCAGGGTTCAGCACCTTTTCGGCGTCGCCCTCGCCGCGCACAAAGACGCCGTCGATCAGCAGTTCGGTGGGCAGGGTGATGTCGGCCATGGGGGTTCTCCTTCAGGAAGCGGCTCGGGAATGAGGGGCTGAGCGGGTTGCGGGCGCAGCTCAGCGCTGCGTGGGCTCATCGGCACGCGTCAGCGTGTACGCGGCGAGGATGGGCACGAAGGTCAGCGCGATGATCACCACCGCCACCACGTTCGTCACCGGGCGCTGGCGCGGGCGGATGAGTTCCTGCAGCATCCAGATCGGCAGCGTGGTCTGCTGGCCGGCGGTGAAGGTGGTGACGATCACTTCGTCGAAGCTGAGCGCGAACGCGAGCAGCGCACCGGCGAGCAGCGCCGAGCCGAGCTGCGGCAGGATGATGTAGCGCAGCGTCTGGAAGCCGTCGGCGCCGAGGTCCATCGACGCTTCGATCAGGTTGGGTTGAAGGCGCCGCAGCCGCGCCACCGCGTTGTTGAAGACGACGACGACGCAGAACGTGGCGTGACCGATCACGATGGTCCAGAACGAGAACGGGATCTCCAGCGTGCCGTACGCCGAACGCAGCGCGATGCCGGTGATCACGCCCGGCAACGCGAGCGGCAGGATCAGCAGCAGCGAGATCGCGTCGCGGCCGAAGAATGTCGCGCGCGCCAGCGCGCCCGCCGCGAGCGTGCCCAGCACCACCGCGATCGCGGTCGACCAGGCGGCGACCTCGAAGCTGAGGCGGATCGCGTCCCACACGTCCTGGCGCTCCCACGCCACGCCGAACCACATCGTCGTCAACGCGGGCGGCGGGAAGATGTAGCTCTTGTCTTCGGCGCTGAAGGCGTAAAGGATGATGAGCGCGAGCGGAATGTGCAGGAACGCTATGGCGCCCCAGGCGGCCAGGCGCAGCCCGAGCGAAGCACCGCCGCCGCTCCGGCGGCGCGCCGAGGGCAGGACCGGGCGTTCATAGGGCATCGAAGGCCCCCAGGCGCTTGGCGAACCACAGATAAACGCCGATCACGACGATCGGCACGAGCGAAAACGCCGCCGCGAACGGCACGTTGCCGGCCACGCCCTGCTGCTTGTAGACGACCTGGCCGATGTAGTTGGTGCTGTCGCCGATCACCTGCGGGATGATGTAGTCGCCCAGGGTGAGTGCGAAGGTGAAGATCGAACCGGCCGCGACGCCGGGCAGCGCGAGTGGAAAGATCACTTTCGTGAACGTGGTGGCCGGGTTCGCCCCGAGGTCGGCACTCGCTTCGATGGTGGAACTCGGGATGCGCTCGACCGCCGCCTGGATCGGCAGGATCATGAACGGCAGCCACATGTAGACGAACACGACGAAGGTGCCGAGCGCCGAAAAGCTCAGGCTCGGCCCACCAACCGCGGGCAGCGCGAGCAGCGCGTCGAGCAGCCAGCCCAGGTGGGTCTGCTGCGCAAGCCAGGAGATCGCGCCTTCCTTGGCGAGCAGCAGTTTCCAGGCGTACAGCCGCACCAGGTAGCTCGACCACAGCGGCAGCATCACGGCGATGTACAGCGCCGCCTTCTGCGCGCCGGTGGCGTGGCGCGCCATGTAGTAGGCAAGCGGAAATCCGATCGCGATGCAGGCCAGCGTGACCAGCACCGCCATCGTGATCGAGCGGCGCGCGACGTCGATGTTCGAGGGCTCGGCGAGTGCTGCGAAGTTCTTCAGCGTGAATTCGCGCACCACCTGGCCGGTGAAATCGTCCAGGCCGAAAAACGCATTCGCGAGCAGCGCGAACAGCGAGCCGAGGTAGATCACGCCGAACCACAGCAGCGGCGGTGCCAGCAGAGCGAGCAGCAGCAAGCCGCGCCGGGTGTAGAGCAGATCCGAAACGCGGCGCTGCAGGCCCGGGGCGGGTGCCACGATGGCGAGCGCCGTCATCGCCCGCCACCCGCATCGAGCCCGTGCACCGCTTGTTCGTCCCAATGCAGGTGCACCATCGCGCCGGGCTCGGGCGCGGCCAATTCCCCCGCATCGGGCAGGTCGGCCTGCAGCGCCACCGCGCCGGCCGCCACCTTCACGCGCGTGAACGAGCCGAAGTACTGCACCTCCTGCACCACGCCGCTGGCACGCGCACCGGCGGCCACGCCCAGGCGGATGCGTTCGGGCCGCAGCATCGCGCTGGGCCGGCCGGTGAGGCGGCGCGCGGCGTCGCCGTCGAGCACGTTCGCCGCGCCGACGAACTGCGCGACGAAGCGGGTTGCCGGCGTGTTGTAGACCGCCTGCGGCGTGCCCACCTGCTCGAGCCTGCCCTGGTTGAACACGCCGATCCGGTCGCTCATCGACAGCGCTTCGTGCTGGTCGTGCGTGATGAACAGGAACGTGATGCCCAGCCGGCGCTGCAGCGCCTTGAGCTCGCTTTGCATCTGCTCGCGCAGCTTCAGGTCGAGCGCGCCCAGCGGCTCGTCGAGCAGCAGCACCTGCGGCTGGTTGATCAATGCGCGCGCCAGCGCGACACGCTGGCGCTGGCCACCGGAGAGCTGCGCCGGGCGGCGGTCACCGACACCGGGCAGTTCCACCTGGGCCAGCAGCTCGTCGGCGCGCTGCTCGCGTTCGGCGCGCGCCACCTTGCGCACCATCAGCGAATAGGCCACGTTGTCGCGGATGCTCATGTGCGGGAACAGCGCGTAGTCCTGGAACACGGTGTTCACCGGCCGGGCGTAGGGGGGCTGCAGCGACATGTCCTGGCCGCCGATCAGCACCCGCCCGGCGCTGGGCAGCGTGAAACCGCCGATCATGCGCAGGCAGGTCGTCTTGCCCGAGCCCGAGGGCCCGAGCAGGGTGAAGAACTCGCCCGCTTCGATCGTCAGGTCGACGCCATCGACCGCACGCACCTCACGTCCGTCGCGGCCGGCGGCCTCGAATACACAGGAGACGCGGTCGAGGGTGACCGCCGCTGTCACCGTCCGCCCAGTACCGCGATGTAGTCAGACACCCACTTGTGGTACGGCACGCAGGCGTTGTTCTGCGTCGCGCATTGCGCGGTCGGCGTCCTCCAGAACGAGATCTTGTCGAACGCGTTGAAGCCCTGGCGCGCGCAGCCCTCGTCGCCGAGCAGCTTGTTGCCCTTGCACGCCGCAGGCACCGAAGGCACCGAGCCGAACCAGGCCGACAGGTCACCCTGCAGCTTCGGGTTCAGCGAATGTTCGAGCCACATGTAGGCGCAGTTCGGGTGCTTCGCGTCGGCGTGCATCATCGTGCTGTCGGCCCAGCCGGTGGCACCTTCGACCGGCACCACGGTGGCGATCGGCTGCTTCTTGGAGCCCAGGATGTTGGCCTGGAACTGCCAGCTCGACGACACCACCACACCCTCGTTGGTGAAGTCGTCGATCTGCACGAACGCGTCATGCCAATACTTGCCCACCAGTTTGCGCTGCGCGCGCAGCAGGTCGAGGGCGGCCTTGTACTGCGCCTCGTTCAGCTCGTACGGATCCTTGATGCCGAGTGCGGGGTTCTTCTTCATCAGGTACAGCGCCGCGTCGGCGATGTAGATCGGCCCGTCGAACGCCTGGGTGCGGCCCTTGTTGCTCTTGCCGTCGGGCAGGGTGGTCTCTTCGAACACCACGCTCCAGCTGGTGGGCGGCTGGTTGCCAAAGACCTTGGTGTTGTACATCAGCACGTTCCAGCCCCACTGGTAGGGCACGCCCCAGTGGGTGTTGGCCTCGAAGTGCCAGGGCGCCTTCTGCAGCCGCGCGTCGATGGTCTTCCAGCCGGGGATCAGGTTGATGTTGATCGGCTGCAGCTTCTTGCCGCGGATCAGCCGCGTGCTGGCGTCACCCGAGGCGGTGACCAGGTCGAAGCCGCCTTCGTTCATCAGCGCCACCATCTCGTCGGAGGTGCCTGCCGTCTTGACGTTGACCTTGCAGCCGCTCTTCTTCTCGAAGTCGGTCACCCAGTCGAAGTTCTTGTCGGTGGCGCCGCGCTCGATGTAGCCGGGCCAGGCCACGATGTCGACCTTGCCCTCGGGCTTGCCGAGCTTTTGCAGCGCGCCTTTCTGGGCCAAGGCGGGCAGCACGACGGCGACCGACCCG
>JANNKS010000459.1:0-4775 GCA_031396425.1 Rhizobacter sp.
CCGACAACCAGACCGCCGTCAGCACAGGCTGCAGCCCGACCAGCAAGGCGACCGTTCCGGCCCCGATGCCGTGTTTGACCGCTGCCCACACGCCGCCCAGGTAGCCAGCGTGCATCAACACACCGGTGACGGCCAGGTGCAGCCACTGCCGGCGTCCGCTGGGCCAGGGCGCGCGGCTCACCGTGATCCAGACCGAGAAGCAGGCGATCGACAGCGCGTAGCGAATGCTCAGGAACGTGAGCGGTGGCGAATGCGGCATGCCCAGCCGAGCGACCACGAAGCCGGTGCTCCAGATCAGCACGAACACCCAGGGCATCAGGCGCAGCAGTGCCGCGTCGTTGCGCGCCATCGCCTCAGCGGGCCTTCGCGCGAATTTCCGGCAGCGCCTTGCGCAGGTAGTACACCATCGACCAGATCGTCAGCACCGCTGAAATGATGATCAGAACGGTGCCCCAGATGTGGGTGTCGATCACGCCGAACAACTGGCGGTGGTAGAGCAGGAACGGGATCGCGACCATCTGCACGACCGTCTTGACCTTGCCGAGCATGCTCACCGCGACGCTGCGCGACGCGCCGATGTGAGCCATCCACTCGCGCAAGGCCGAGATGGCGATTTCACGGCCGATGATCACCAGTGCCACCAGCGCATGCAGGCGGTTCAGGTGCACCAGCACCAGCAAGGCGGCGCAGACCAGGAACTTGTCGGCCACCGGGTCGAGGAACGCGCCGAATGACGACGTCATGTTCAAGCGCCGCGCCAGGTAGCCGTCGGCCCAGTCGGTGAGTGCGACCACGACGAACAGCACCGTGGCCATGAGGTTCTGAAACCCGGGCTCGAACTCCAGGTAGAACACCCCGACCACCAACGGAATGGCGATGATGCGCGCCCACGTCAGCAAGGTGGGAAGGTTGAAGAACATGGCTCGATTGTGCCGGGAGTCGCGCGCAATCCGGGTTGGGCTCAAGGGTCGAGCGTGCGCGGCTTGAATTTGCGGTCGTCGTTGAACAGGAAGGTTTCGCTGAACTTCCAAGGTTTGGGCAGCTTGGCCACGCTCGCAAAGGGTGCTGCACGGCGAACCGCGTCGATGGCGATCTGCACCGTGTCCTTCGCTTGGGTTGGCACGCGCATCACATCGATGTTGCGGATGCTGCCATCGCTGTTGAGTTCGATCTCCAGCACAGGAATGGCCAGCAGCGGGTCGGGTACCGCGCCGCTGTAGGTGAGCGTCGGGTTGGCGGCGACCAGGCGCTTCGCTGCCTGCACGCGCAACTCGGTCCAGCTTCGCACCGGTTCCGGCGCGGCCAGACGGGACGTCGTGGGCCCGGTCGGCAGCGACGCCGGGGCAGGCGCCGGGGCCGGTGCCGCCGGCGGCGCGGCCCGATCAACCGGCCTTGGAGCCGGCGCGGAACATGCACCCAGCACCAGCAGCGCCGCAATACCAAACATGAGCCGAACATCAATGCAATGCACGATAGATTTCCTCGGCCAGTTCTTTCGAAATGCCTTCAACACCACTCAGGTCTTCGACGCTCGCCTGAACCACGCCGCGAACGCCACCGAAACGCTGCAGCAGCCTGGCGCGCTTCTTCGGGCCTATGCCCGCAATGTCTTCGAGTTTGCTGCCGCCGGTGCGCACGCTCGCACGCCGCGCGCGCATGCCGGTGATCGCGAAACGGTGCGCCTCGTCGCGAATCTGCGCCACCAGCATCAGCGCGGCCGATTCCTTGCCAAGGTAGATCTTCTCGCGCCCATCGGCGAACACCAGTTCCTCCAGGCCGACCTTGCGCCCCTCGCCCTTCTCAACCCCGACGATACGCCCCAATTCCAGGCCCAGCTCTTCGAACACCTGGCGGGCCATGCTCACCTGGCCGCGCCCGCCGTCGATCAACACCAGGTCGGGCAGTTGCGCCCCGCCCGCGCTGATGGCCTGCGCGAGTTTCGTATAGCGACGCAGCAAGACCTGGCGCATCGCGGCATAGTCGTCGCCGCCGGTGACACCCTCGACGTTGTAGCGCCGGTACTGCGACGGCTGCATGCGGTGGCCTTCATACACCACGCACGACGCCTGGGTCGCTTCGCCGGCGGTGTGGCTGACGTCGAAACACTCGATGCGGAACGCTTCCATGTCGTCCACCGCCAGGTCCAGCGCGTCCACCAGAGCGCGCGTGCGGGCCTGCTGCGAGCCTTCCTCGGCGAGCAGTTGCGCCAGCTTGATGCGCGCGCCGGTGATGCACATGTCCAGCCAGGCGCGGCGTGCATCGCGCGGTTGATGCTGGGCCGTCACCTTCACGCCGCTTTGCCGCGACAGGGTGTCGATCAGCTCCTTGTTGACTGCGTGGCTGAGCACCAGCAGCGGTGGCACGCTGCCGTCGAGGTAGTGCTGGGCGATGAAGGCTTCGAGCACCTGCACCTCGGCGCTGGGCGTCACGGTGGGGTCGGCATCGGCCTCGGCTGCCCATTGCGAGGCATCGTCCACATGGGCTGGGAAATACGGACGGTCACCGAGGTGGCGCCCGCCGCGCACCATCGCGAGGTTCACGCAGGCGCCCCCGCCTTCGACCTGCGCCGCCAGGATGTCGGCGTCTTTCGTCGTGACCCCGGAGTTGTCCTCCACCCCTTGCTGATGCAGCACGCGCGACAGCGAACCGATCTGGTCTCGCACCACGGCCGCCTGCTCGAACTCCAGCGCTTCCGAATGGCGCATCATCTTGTGCTGCAGCGTTTCAGTCACTTCCTCGGCGTGGCCGAGCAGAAAGCGCTCGGCGTTTTCCACGTCCTGTTGATAGTCGTCGGGCGAAATCAGGTTCACGCAGGGGCCCGAGCAACGCCGGATCTGATACAGCAGGCACGGCCGGGTGCGGTTGCCGAACACACTGTCTTCGCAGGTGCGAAGGCGAAACACCTTCTGCAGCAGCTGGATCGACTCTTTCACGGCCCAGGCGTTCGGGTACGGGCCAAAGAACCGGTGTTTGCGGTCGACGCTGCCGCGGTAGTAACCCATGCGCGGATAGCGGTGCTGGCTGAGCTTGAGGTAGGGGTAGCTCTTGTCGTCGCGAAACAGGATGTTGTAGCGCGGAACGAGCGTCTTGATCAGGTTGTTCTCGAGCAGCAGTGCCTCGGCTTCGGAGCGCACCACGGTTGTTTCCATGCGCGCGATCTTGCTGACCATGTGGCCGATGCGCGTGCCACCATGCTCCTTCTGGAAATAGCTGGAGACGCGTTTTTTCAGGTCGCGCGCCTTGCCCACGTAGAGCACCTGTCCGGCAGCGTCGAAATAACGGTACACCCCAGGCAGCCCCGGCAACGCCGCCACGTCGGCCAGCAGGCGGGCGCGCTGCAAGTCCGCGTCGGTTTCAGTCGGGGTTGGCGCGGGCGAATCGGTCATCGGCTGCGATTGTGCCGCGCGAGTGCTGCCCTGCCCTGCTTCGATAATCGTGCCCATGGTGCAAGGGTTGTTGTGGGATGTGTTCTGCCGCGTCGTCGACAACTTCGGCGACATCGGCGTGTGCTGGCGTCTCGCCTGCGAGCTGGCCTCGCGTGGTGAGCGGGTGCGCCTGTGGACCACCGACAGCACCGCGCTGGCCTGGATGGCGCCGCAAGGCCACCGCGGCGTTGAGGTGTTGGCGTGGAAGGATGCCGCAGCGTGCGCGCAGAACGGAGATGTGGTCGTGGAAACATTCGGGTGCGACCTGCCGGAAAGCGTCCTGCAGCGCATGGCGCAGCGCGCACCGGCGCCGCTGTGGATCAACCTGGAGTACCTGAGCGCTGAGGGTTACACGGTCGCGAGCCACGCCCTGCCCTCGCCGCAGTGGGCCGGGCCGGCCAAGGGCCTCACGAAGTGGTTCTACTTCCCAGGCTTCCTAGGCGGCACCGGTGGCCTGATCCGTGAGGCCGATCTGGCCGAACGACAGCGCCAGTTCGATGCCACGGCGTGGCTGGCCCAACAGGGGGTGGCGCGATCCGGCGACGAGCGCGTCGTCAGCCTGTTCTGCTACGAACCATCGGCGGTGGCGGCCTTGCTCGACCTGCTGGCGCCGGCGCCGACGCTGCTGTTGGCCACTGCCGGCCCGGCCGCGCACCAGGTGGCGGCGGCGCTGGGAAACACGATGCGCCGCGGTGCGCTGCGGGCAGTGACGCTGCCGCACTTGACTCAGCTCAACTACGACCACCTGCTGTGGGCGAGCGACCTGAACATCGTGCGCGGTGAAGATTCCTGGATCCGTGCGCAATGGGCCGGGCGACCCCTCATCTGGCAACCGTACGTGCAGGACGACGGCGCTCATGTCACCAAACTCTCTGCGTTTCTTGACCTCTACCTCGAGAACGCACCCAAGGCACTGGCAGCGTCGGTGCGCGAATTGTGGCTGGGGTGGAATGGGCCGATCGGTTCGCCCCTGACCCTGCCTTCCTTGCTGGATTGGCATCGCCACGCCCTGCTCTGGCGCGAATCGCTGCTGCGCCAAGACGATTTGGTGACCCGACTGCTCGGCTTTGCACGCGAAAACCGCTAAACTCAAGGGCTTTGCACTCGGGCACAACCTGGAGATGCGGCGAGGGCTCGCGAATCGACGCGCAGCCCTGCGGTGTGGCCACAAATATTCGGAAACAGCTATGAAGATCGCTCAGGAAATTCGCGCCGGCAACGTCATCATGCACGGCAAGGACCCCATGGTCGTGCTGAAGACGGAATACAGCCGCGGCGGGCGCAACTCGGCAACCGTGCGCATGAAGCTCAAGAGTCTGTTGAACAACTCGGGCACCGAGGTCGTGTTCA
>JANNKS010000538.1:0-3779 GCA_031396425.1 Rhizobacter sp.
CGCCATTTGTCGGGTGCCATGCCGGGCGAGCCGCCGCCCACGCTGGTGGACTATCTGGCGCCCGATGCGCTGATGTTCCTCGACGAATCGCATGTGCTCATCGGCCAGTTCGGCGGCATGTACAACGGTGACAGGGCGCGCAAGACGACGCTGGTGGAATACGGCTTCCGTCTGCCCAGCGCGCTGGACAACCGGCCGCTCAAATTAGAGGAATTCGAGAAGAAGATGCGCCAGGTGATGTTCGTATCGGCCACACCCGGCAACTACGAACAGCAGACCACCGGGCAGGTCGTCGAGCAACTCGTGCGGCCCACCGGCCTGGTCGACCCGGCCGTCGAGGTGCGGTCGGCGGCGACCCAGGTCGACGATGTTCTGCAGGAAATCCGCCTGCGCGTGCAGATCAATGAACGCGTGCTGATCACCACGCTGACCAAGCGCATGGCCGAACAGTTGACCGACTACCTGGCCGAAAACGGCGTCAAGGTGCGATACCTGCACAGCGATGTCGACACGATCGAGCGCGTGGAAATCCTGCGCGACTTGCGGCTGGGCAGCTTCGACGTGCTGGTGGGCATCAACCTGCTGCGCGAGGGGTTGGACATTCCCGAGGTGTCGCTGGTGGCGATCCTGGACGCCGACAAGGAAGGCTTCCTGCGTTCGGAGCGCAGCCTGATCCAGACCATCGGCCGCGCGGCGCGCCACCTGAATGGCCGTGCCATTTTGTACGCCGAGACGATCACCGATTCGATGAAGCGCGCGATCGACGAAACCGAGCGGCGGCGCAATCGCCAGTTGGCCCACAACCTGGCGATGGACGTGACGCCGCGCAGCATCAACAAGAAGGTGCGTGAGCTCATTGACGGCGTTTATGGTGACCGGGGCGCCAAAGACGACATGAAGGCGGCCAATGACGCCGCCACTCTGCAAGGCCTGAGCGAAAAAGACCTCGGCAAACGCATCAAGCAACTGGAAAGGCAGATGCTCGAACACGCGCGCAACCTGGAATTCGAAAAGGCGGCACGGGTGCGCGACGAGCTTTCGCGCCTTCGCGAGCAGGTTTTTGGTGCGCCCGTGGGCGACGCCAGCCTCGCGCCGGGTTTTCGCGCCGGGTCAGGGAACTTTCCAGTTCAATCCTGACCAAATCAGTCGGCTACATGTATACTCGACTGATCTAGTCGGACTCTACCCAGGATCGGCTTGGCGCCTCGCCGACACGGCGATGCGAGGTGACGATGACATGCTGCTGGAACGGTAAGTTGGCGGGAATCTCCCGCTCCGATTTGGCAATAGGAGACCCTTATGCGCTTGACGACCAAAGGCCGCTTTGCGGTGACCGCAATGATTGATCTGGCACTGCGCGAGCACACCGGTCCGGTGGCTCTGGCCGCCATCAGTGCGCGCCAGCAGATTTCGCTGTCCTACCTCGAACAGTTGTTTGGCAAGCTGCGCCGCCACGAGCTCGTGGAAAGCACGCGCGGGCCCGGCGGCGGCTATTCGCTCGGCCGCAAGGCCGACGAGATCACGGTGGCCGACATCATCGTCGCGGTAGACGAGCCGATCGATGCCACCGGCTGCGGCGGCAAAGAGAATTGCATGGGTGACGACTCTGGGCGCTGCATGACACACGACCTGTGGGCCAGTCTGAACTCGAAGATGATTGAATTTCTCGACTCCGTGTCGTTGCGCAAACTCGTCAACGACCAGCTCGCGAAGGGCATCTCGATCGAGGAGCACCCGGTCAAACGCGCCATCTCCAGCCAGCCGGTCGTCAAGCCGATCAAGATCACCGCGCCGAATTCCGTGTTCGCGCTGGGAAACGCCTTCTCCAAATGAAGCCCCTCTGAACTGAAACCGACCATGGACATGACCCCGCATTTCCCGATCTACATGGACTACGGCGCCACCAACCCGGTGGACCAGCGCGTCGTCGACATCATGATCCCCTGGTTGCGCGAGCACTTCGGCAACCCGGCGTCGCGCAGCCACGCCTGGGGCTGGGAGGCGGAAGCTGCGGTGGAAAAGGCGCGTGAGCAAGTGGCCGAGTTGATCGGGGCAGACCCGCGCGAAATCGTCTGGACCTCGGGTGCGACCGAGTCGAACAACCTCGCCCTGAAAGGTGCGGCGCAGTTCTACAAGACGCGCGGCAAGCACCTGATCACGGTCAAGACGGAGCACAAGGCCGTGCTCGACACGATGCGCGAGCTCGAACGCCAGGGCTTCGAGGTGACCTACCTCGACGTTCAGGAAGACGGCCTGCTCGATCTGGACAAGCTCAAGGAAGCGATGCGGGCCGACACGATCCTGGTGTCGGTGATGTTCGTGAACAACGAGATCGGCGTCATCCAGGACATACCGGCCATTGGTGCAATGTGTCGTGAGCGCGGCATCATTTTTCACGTCGACGCCGCACAGGCCACTGGCAAGGTGGCGATCGACCTGAAAACCCTGCCGGTCGACCTGATGAGCCTGGCATCGCACAAGACCTACGGCCCGAAGGGCATCGGCGCCCTGTACGTGCGGCGCAAGCCGCGGGTGCGTATCGAAGCGCAGATGCACGGCGGCGGCCACGAGCGCGGCATGCGCTCGGGCACCTTGCCAACTCATCAGATCATTGGCATGGGCGAAGCCTTCCGCCTGGCGCAGGCCGAGATGGGCACTGAGAGCGAGCGCATCCGCATGCTGCAGCAACGCCTGATCCGCGGTCTTTCGGACATCGAGCAGACGTTCCTGAATGGCCACGCCGAGAAGCGCGTGCCGCACAACGTCAACATGAGTTTCAATTTTGTCGAAGGCGAATCCTTGATCATGGGCATCAAGGGCATCGCCGTGTCGTCGGGTTCGGCGTGCACTTCGGCCAGCCTGGAGCCGAGCTACGTGCTGCGCGCCCTGGGGCGCAGCGACGAACTGGCGCATTCCAGCCTGCGCATGACGATCGGGCGCTACACGACCGCAGAAGAAATCGACTACGTGATCAGCACATTGAAAGACCGCGTGGCGAAGCTGCGCGAGTTGTCGCCGTTGTGGGAGATGTACCAGGACGGCGTTGACATCAGCACGATCCAGTGGTCGGCGCACTGAGTCGCCCCACCTGACCCCTGGCTTGCATGCCAAGGGAACCGACAGCACAACAAGGAGCAAGAGACATGGCTTACAGCGAAAAGGTCGTTGACCACTACGAAAATCCGCGCAACGTCGGCTCGTTCGAGAAGGGCGACGACACGGTCGGCACCGGCATGGTCGGCGCGCCGGCGTGCGGCGACGTGATGAAACTGCAGATCAAGGTCAATCCGTCCACCGGGCTGATCGAAGACGCCAAGTTCAAGACCTATGGCTGCGGCTCGGCCATCGCATCGAGTTCGCTCGTGACCGAATGGGTCAAGGGCAAGTCGCTCGATGAAGCCTTGACGATCAAGAACACCCACATCGCAGCCGAATTGGCACTGCCACCTGTGAAGATCCACTGTTCCATCCTCGCAGAAGACGCCATCAAGGCGGCCGTCAACGACTACAAGGCCAAGAGCGGCCAGACCCACTGAGCGAGCCATGGCAGTTACCCTGACCGAAGCCGCAGCGCGGCACGTCACCCGATACATCGGCAAACGCGGCAAGGGCGTCGGCGTGCGCCTGGGCGTCAAGACGACCGGCTGCTCGGGCCTGGCCTACAAACTCGAATACGCCGACGAATTGGCCCCCGAGGACATCGTCTTCGAGGGCCATGGTGTGAAGGTGCTGGTGGACCCGAAAAGCCTGCCCTACATCGACGGCACCGAACTCGACTT
>JANNKS010000572.1:0-22088 GCA_031396425.1 Rhizobacter sp.
GCACCGGCGCCGCCACCTTCACGACGGCTGAGTGGCTCATGGCATCGCTGGGCTCAGCCAGCGTGTACAGGCGCAAAGACACGCCCAGGCGCTCCAGACCGAGGACCTCTTCGAGAACAAAAGTCTCGGACAGCTTGGGAAACATCTTGACGAGCAGCCCCAGGGGGCGTTGGTGCAAAGTGCGGTTGGGCATGCTCGGCGGGTTCGGGTTGGTCGTGGATGGCCACATGACAGAGCCGTGACGGCGCGCCGAAATACATCGCTTGAGCCCATCGCGTTCGATCGCCCGCAGCGGTGCCGGACCGCGCAGTCGGCGCGGACCGCACTGCCGCGTCAAGCGCAACGCCGACTATCGGGTGATCGGTGAACCCTGCGCCATCGCCGCAATGCGGTCGCCGGACGGCACGCCGGCACCCAGGGCGCGCACCAGGGCGAGCGTCTGGCTGTAGCGCGCCAGATGGCTCACCGCCTGGGCGTCCTGCGCTGCCAACAAGACGCGCTGCGCGTCGAGCACCGTGGCGTAGTCCGTGGCGCCATTGCGGTAGCGCAGCTCGGCCATCTTCAGCGCACTCTGTGCGAATTCGACCACCTTGAGTTGCTGCGCGGACTGCTCGGCCAGTGCGCGCAACGCGCCCAGGCTGTCTTCGACATCGCGCAGTGCATTCAGCACCGCCTGGCGGTACAGGTGCGTCACCTCGTCCTGGCGCGCGGTGGCGGCGCCGAGCTGGGCGCGAATCCGGCCAGCATCGAACAGCGGCGCCAGCAGGTTGGCGCCGATGCTCGACACCACCGTCGCGCCGTTGAACAGGCTTGCCAGGGTCGTGCTCTCCAGGCCCAGGCTGGCACCCAAGCGCAGCTGCGGCACCCAGGCCGAACGCGCCGCATTCACATCGGCGTGTGCGATCCGCAGTTCTGCTTCGGCTTGCCGCACATCGGGGTGGCGCTCCAGCATCTGCACCGGCAATTCTGCGGCAAGCGTCGGCAAGCGCATCGCCTCCAGCGAACCCGCGGCAAGATCGAACCCTTGTGGCGCCCTGCCCGTCAGCACCGCGACGGCCGCCACCGCCGCCTGGCGCTGCTGCTCCAGCGGCGCCAGGCCGGAGCGCAGGCTGGCGAGCAGGCCCTGCTGCCGCACCACTTCGAGGCTGGCCACCGCACCCGCCTGCTGGCGTGAATCAAGCAGCTTCAGCAAGGACTCGGCATTCGCGATGTTGGCCCGCGCGATCGCCAGACGATCCGATGCGCTGAGTGCGCGGAAATACTGATTGCACAGCTCCACGAGCAGCGTGGCGCCGAGCGATTCACGCGCGACTTCACGCTGGCGCACGCGGCCGCCGGCGGCGTCCACGGCGCTGCCGTTCGCACCGCTCAGGTCCGGATCGAATGATGCGACAACGCCGAGTTCGTGCAGCGATTCAGCCGCATCGCCGCTGCGCCACGCGCGCTGCGTGCCGGCACGCGCGTCGAGCCGGGGGCCGAGCGTGGCGCGGCTGGCGGCCACCAGCGCGCGCGCCTGCAGCACCCGGCTTTGTGCGGCGGCAATCTCATGGTTGCCCGCAACGGCGGCGCCGGCGAGCCGGTTCAATTCGTCACTGCCGAACGCCGGCCACCACTGGTCCCAGACAATCGTGACGGGAGCCGCCGCCTGCGCGGCGCCCACCGGGCTGTTCCACTGCGATGGCAGCGCCTGCGCCGGCGGCTGGTACGGTATGCCCACCGCGCAGCCCAGCACGCTGCCCAGCAACAGCACAGCGAACCAAAGCCGGATCAGGCGAGGCACCATCACTCGGCGCTCAACGCGACCACCGGGTCCATCGCCGCGGCCCGCCGTGCCGGCAGAAAGCCGAACAACAGGCCGGTCAGGACGGCGCTGGCGAACGCCATGATCACCGGCGGCATCGAAAGGATCACCGGCCGCCCGAATTCGCCGGCCAGCCACGCGACGCCCAGACCCGCACCGACGCCAAGGACACCCCCGACACTGCACACCACCAGCGCTTCGATGTTGAACTGCAGCATGATGTTGCGCATGCGCGCACCGATCGCCATGCGCACACCGATCTCGCGCACCCGCTCCGTCACGCTGACGAGCATGATGTTCATCACGCCGATGCCGCCCACGAGCAGCGAAATCGCCGCCACCGCGCCGAGCAGCCAGGTCAGCGATTCCTGCGTCTGAGTGGCAGCGTCGAGCACATCGGCCATGTTGCGGGTCTGGAAGTCTTCGCGGCGGTGCCGTTCGATCAACACGCGTTTGATGGCCTTCTGGGTCGCATCGATCTTCTCGACGTCCTGCACCTGAACGATGATCGACCTCACATGGCGTTTGCCGAACAGCCGCACGCGACCGGTCGTGATCGGGATCAGCGCCACGTCGTCCATGTCGCTGCCGCTGCTGGTGGCCCCCTTGGGCGCCATCACGCCGATGACCTGGAACGGCACGTTATTGATCAGCACCTGGCGGCCCACCGCCGGCACATCCTTCGCGAACAGGTTGTTGGCCACCGTCTGGCCGAGCACGACCACCGGCGCAAAACTGCGCACGTCGGCCTGTGAGAAAAAGCTGCCCTCGGTCAGCGGCCAGTCGCGCGCCGAAGCAAACGCGGCGCTGGTGCTGGTGATGTTCGCCGCGTAGTCGCCGTCGCCCGCCCGCAACGTGGCGCCGGCGGTGTATTCGGGCACCGCGTGCACGACGTTGGGAAGGCGCTCGAGTGCTTCGGCATCTTCGGCCACCAGCGAGGTCGCTTCGCCGCTGATGCGCACGCCGCGCGCACCGGGGCGCACGATCAGCAGGTCGGTGCCCATCGCCTGGATTCGCGCCAGCACAGCCTGTTTGCTGCCGTCGCCCAACGCCAGCATCGCGATCACCGAGGCGACGCCGATCACGATGCCCAGCAGCGTCAGCGCCGAGCGGAACAGGTTCGCGCGCAACGCGCGCAGCGCCATGCGCAATGCCTCGGCGAACTCCGAGATCGACACGGCACTGTTGCGGGGTCGACGCGATCCGGATTCGCCGCATGCGCCCGACGAAAGCGGGGACACGATCGATTCCGCCGTGTCGGCGACGACGCGTCCGTCGCTGAGTTCGATGCGGCGTCGCGCCTGGGCCGCCAGTGCCCCATCGTGGGTGACGAGAACGATGGTGTGTCCCTGCGCGTTGAGCTGGTGCAGCAGTGCCATCACTTCGGCGCCGCTGCGGCTGTCGAGTGCGCCGGTGGGCTCATCGGCCAGGATCAGCCGCCCGCCGTTCATCAGCGCGCGCGCAATGCACACGCGCTGCTGCTGGCCCCCCGAGAGCTGGCTGGGCCGGTGGTCAAGCCGGTCGGCCAGGCCGAGCGTGGTGAGCAGTTCGCAGGCGCGCGCATGCCGCTCGCCTGCTGCCACACCGGCATAGATGGCAGGAATTTCCACGTTCTCAGTGGCACTGGCGTTGCCCAGCAGGTTGTAGCGCTGGAACACGAAGCCCATGCTGTCGCGCCGCAGCGCGGCCAGGCCGTCGGAGTCGAGCCGGGTCACGTCTTCGGTGTCGAACCGGTAGTCGCCCGCCGAAGGCGTGGCAAGGCAGCCGATCAAGTTCATCAGCGTCGTCTTGCCCGAACCCGACTGGCCGACGATGGCCACGAATTCGCCTTCGTGGATGTCGAGCGTGACGTCTTTCAACACCGCCACGTCCTGCCCCGCCAGGTGGTAGGTCTTGCACAGGCCGCGCAGTTGGACCAGCGCCCTGCGCGCCCGGTTGGGCACCGCATCTGCGTCGCTCATGACCTGGCGCTGCGGCGCGTCGCCTCTTTCGCGCGGGCACCGGTCGCGACACGCTCGACCACCACCTGCTCGCCCTCGGCCAGGCCGGAAAGCACCTGCACCTGATTGCGGTTGGCCACACCCACCTGCACGCGTCGCTCTTCGACCCGTCCGTCCTTGAGAACGAGCACTGTCGAGTTCGCTGAAAGCCTCGACCGGCCATCACTCCGAGCGCCGCCGGGCTCGGGTGACGCGGAAGTTCCGTCTGGCACGCGGTCCCCCGCAACAGTGCCGATGTCGTCGGTGCCACCAGCCCCGTCACCCGCGGGCGCCTTGGCGCTGCGACGTTGCAGTGCTGACACCGGCACCACCAGCGCGCCCTTGGCCTGCGCGGCGACGAACGACACCTGGGCGCTCATCTGGGGCTTCAACTCCTGGCCCTTGTTGTCGACGTCGAACAAGACACCGTAGAGCACGACGTTGTTGACCGTCTCGGGCATTGGCAGAATCTGCCGCACCCGCCCCGGCCAGCGGCGATGCGGCGCACCCAAAGTGCTGAAGTACACCTCCATGCCGAGCGCCAGGCGCACCACGTCGGCTTCCGACACCTGGGTCACGACCGTCATCGTGTCCAGGTTGGCCAGCCGCAGGATCACCGGCGCCTGCTGGCTCGCGTTGACGGTCTGCCCCTGGCGCACGGGCACCGACACGACCGTGCCCGACATCGGCGCCACGATGCGTGTGTAGGCCAGGTTGGCTTGATCGATGCGCAGGCTGGCGCGCGTCTGGTCGGCCTGCGCGGTGAGCGCGGCCACCTGGGCCTGCGCAATCTGCGTCGCCGCCTGGCTGGTTTCAACCGCGTCGCGGCTCACCGCGTCCTGCTTGAACATCTTCAGGTTGCGCTCGTATTGCGCCAGCGCCAGGGTGAGCTGGGCGCGCTTTTCGTCGAGCTGCGCGGCCAGGTTGGCCAGCGTGGCATGGCCGGCGTCGACACGCGCGGCAAACACGACCGGGTCGATTTCCGCGACCAAGGCGCCGGCCTTGACCTGGTCGCCCACATTGACGAGCAGGCGCCGCAACTGCCCGGAGACCTGGGTGCCGACATCGACGAACTCGCGTGGCTGAATCGAGCCCAGTGCCGAGATCGTGTCTTCGACGTCGGCACGCGCAACGGCGGCACTGGCATAGTCGCGCGTCGGCTCCTTCGATGTGGCGCCTTTCCAGGCGGCCACGCCGGCAATGCTGATGCCCAGCGCTGCGGTGACTGTCAGGATGCGCCTGGCCACGTCAATCCGCCCTCGACCTCGCTGCGAGCGGCTCGAGGCGCGCCGGGCGGCGTGGCGCGTGGTTCGGCGGTGCGACTCAGGCATGGTGCCACTCGGATCGGGACACGGTCTGGCGCGACGGGCTCAGCGGCAAAGCGATCCGGTGCGGCGCGCCGCACGTTGCCAAAGCGCTGGCGTGTTGTCGACTCTGAACCACCGAGCGCCGCGCTGCGTCCTGCAAGAGCTGTTGCAGGGTGCGCAGATTGACGTCGCTGTCGAAGCGTTCGACCACCGTCTCGCGCGCCGATCGACCCAGTTTTTCACCTAGGCGCGGTCGCGTCAGCAGGGCATGGATCGCCTCGAACAAACCCGCACCGTCGCCAGCCGACACCAGACAGCCGTTCGTTCCGTGACGAACACATTCTTCAGTGGCGCGGCTGCGCACCGCGATCGCCGGCAGGCCCATCGCCATCGCTTCGAGCAAGCCGCTGGGAATGCCACTCGGGAAGACTTCGACGCCCGCGCTGGGCACCTGCACAAACAGCACGGCGCGCGCCAGGCGTTCAGTCCATTGGCCTTCGCTCAGCGGGCCGACCAGCCGGATGCTGTCGTGCAGGCCGTGCAGGTCGATCTGCGCCTGGGTCCGCCCAAGGTCACGCAGTGGCCCAGCCACTTCACAGCGCACGCGAATGCCCAACGCGGCCAGGCGCCTGCTGGCGTCGATCAGCGCGGCGAGGTCCCAATCGGCACGGGGCTCGCCGCCGGCAAGCATGAGCGGCACGCTGCCCGACGGGCAGCGCAACTTCGGTGTGTAGCGCCGATAGTCCACACCTGGGTAGACGCGTTGCACGGCCGCTTTCGGTGCGAGCGCCCTGGCGGCTTGCACGGCGGCGTCGGTCGATGCCAGGGCGAACTGGGCCGCGCGCAGCGAACGTTGCAGCGATGCACGCTCGGCCATGCCGATGGCATGGCTCGGTATCGACATCGAAAACCGCATCCCGGTGAGCCTGCCCACCGCCGCGGCCACCGACGCAGCCGCTGGGTCAACCGTGTGCAGGTGAACGATGCCGTCACGCCGCAGGTCTGCCGCCAAACGCACGGCGTGCGAAAAATCCGCCCAACCGGCGCGCCTGCGAAGAACGGCGTGCCCGAGGCTGCGAACGTAGCGGATCGGGGCACGCGCGAACCGGCCCGCATGGGGCGCGACCCGATGCCAGGTGTGCAGCGCCTTGCGTCGCACCTTTCGAATCCAGCTGCCGCCTGCACTCGCCGTGACCTCCCCTTCGGGTGTGGCTGCGATGGCGTAGGGCCGAACCGTCATGCCCAGCCGCCTCAGGCCGGCAAGGGTCCGATCCATCCCGCCTTCCGGCGCGCCGGACGAGGCGCGAACTAACAAGCCGATGGTCCGGCCGCCAGCGATGCCATCGTGAGACATGACTTTTCCTTTGAATGCGAGCTGCTGGTCCAGGCACCGGACCGCCCAGCGCCGTGTTGCGGATGCGGCTGCGGCGCGCGACCCTTGCGCAGCACCTGCGTGTCGAGGTCGAGCCATTCCAGCAGCGATTCCGACACCTGATCGAGGCCCTGCATCGCGCCCAGCGCAGCGCGCACCTCGCCGCGCGCGTGGGCCCGCAATTCGTCTTGAATCGCGCCCATCAACAGCGCCGGGGTCAACTGGCCCGGGTCGACCATGCGCAGCAGGCCACGACTCGCCATGCGTTCGGCCCGGATCGTCTGCTCCAGGCCCGGGCGGGCGCGCGGCACGACGACGGCGCGCTTGCGCAGCGTCATCAGTTCGCACACCGTGTTGTAGCCGCCCATCGAGACCGCCACATCACACGCGCCCATCAACGACATCATGTCGTCGCTGAAGCGTTGAATGCTCACGCCGGCCAGGCGCTGCGCTTCGATCTCGATGGCGCTGGAATGCGCGTCGGCCAGTTCCGGGCCGCAGACGATGTGGGTGCGAGGCCGTTGCGGCGCGGGCAGTTGGGCCAGACCGCTGAGCGTGGCGCGCAGCATCGCGTAACCATCTTCGCCACCCCCCGGCGTCACCAGGACCAGGGGTTCGTCAGCGTCGACACCGAGTTCCTGGCGCACCACGGTTCGGCTGCGTCGCCCGGCCGGGCGCGCGATGTAGCCGCAGTAGCGCACCTTGGCGGCTGCCAGCGGCGGAAACTGGTATTCGCGCTTCAAATCGAACACCTCGGGGGAGCCGACCACGAGAACTTGGTCGTACCAGGTCGTGACCGCGTCGAAGTAGCCGTTCTTGCGCCAGATCTGTGTCGTCGACGCCGGGCTGTCGAGAATGTCGCGCAGCAGCAGCACCAGGCGCGGCCGCAGCGCACCGCTGGGCAGACCCTCGAAAGCAGCACACAGCTCGTCTTCAACGCCAAACGGCTTCTTGTCGATGAGCAGCAGGTCGGGTGCAAAGTCGGCGACGGCACTGCGGATCAGGTTGGCGCGCAGCTTGACGGTGCCGGACAGCGACAGGTCCAGGAATTTCGCGCCGTAGTGCCCGCTCGTGTCGCGTGCCAGGCAGGGGAGCTTGAGGTAGTCGACGCGCGGGGGAATGCGAAACGCGTGCAGCATCGGCGAGCCCGTGACCACCAGCACCGAGACTTCGGCGGACGACTCCACCAGGTGCCGGGCGACCTCGAGCATCCGGCGGATATTGCCCAGGCCGAATGTGTCGTGCGAATAGATCAGGACCCGCTTCATTGAGCTTGCTCCGTCGGCTGCAGGGGACTCGCCGCCTTGTGACAGAGCCGTGACCGTCAGCCGAAATACAGCATTTCGAAAGAGTTCGCAGCGATTGGCCTGAAGCGACCGCCCGATCACTGAACGCCTATCGGCGTGCGCCGATCGCCCATGCGCCCGGGCCAAGTCCGGTTCGGCAATGCGCTGCCTTCGACATTGCCCCGACGCCGAAAGGCAGCGGCGCGGGAAGAAAAATGGGCGCTTAGTTGCAGGTGCCGGCAGCCGGCTCGCGGCCCAGCAAGGCAGCGAGCGGGTCGAGTTGACCCAGCGCGGAACCACACAGCGGCGACGCCGTGCGGGCCAGCCGGCGCACTGCTTCCTTCGGCGTCAACAGCGGATCGCTGGCAAGCAGCAATGCCGCGGTCGCGGATGCCCAGGGTGTGGCCATCGAGGTGCCGCTCCAGGTGCCGAAACCACCCCTGGGTACGCTGCTGGTGATGTCTTCGCCAGGCGCCACGAGGTGCACCCAGGAGCCGAAATTGCTGAACGTGGCAATGCGTCCTGCCGCGTTGCTCGCACCGATCGCGGCCAGCCCATAGGCGCCTTCGGCGGCGGGGTACTCTTTGAGGCTGCTCCTGTCGTTTCCGGCCGCCGCCAGGACGGCGGCACCTCTCGAGCCGAGGCAGCGCTGCTTGTCGCCGTTGTAGCCCGGGTCCGACAGGTCGTCTGCGGGCTCGAGCGGGTTGGGCACGGCGGGAATGCTGCAACTTGCCAAGCGCGCCACCGTGTCGAGGATCTTGGTGCGATCCGGTGTGCCCAGGCTCAGGTTGATGACCTGTACACCATCGTCGGTCGCGGGGTTGCCATCGGGATCGACGCTGAACAGGATGGCCTCGGCCAGCACCCAGGCATTGCCCTGCCCTTGAGGGTCCAGCACCCGCAAGGGCATGATCGTGGCCCCGGGCGCGGCGCGCGCGACGATTCCTGCGACGTGCGTGCCGTGACCAAAGCCGAGGTCTTTGCGCGAGCCGACTTCCGATGCATCAAGGTCGCCGTCGACAAAGTCGTGGCCGGGCATCAGCCTGCCACGCAGGTCGGGGTGGCGCGTATCGACACCGGTGTCAAGCACCGCCACTCGGATGCCCTGGCCGGTCGAGACGGCGTGTGCCGCCGTCAGACGCAGCGCGTCGAGTGCCCACTGATCACTGGTGTAGTCCTGACGCGTGCCGATCGCAAAGACGCGGTTCTTGCGCGCCTCGGGGCTGGCGTTGAGCGCGTTTTCTTCGGCGAGCAGAACGTCGGGCTCGAGCAGCAAGGCTTCGATCGTCGCCTGAACATCCCGCAGTGGGCCGACGCCCAGCCTGAAGATCGGCCGGGCACCGAAGCGGCTTTTCAGCGTCAGGTCGTAGCGGGTCAACAAGGGGGTGATCGCATCGCCGCTGCGCAACTTGAGCAGAATCTCGCCGCTGACGGCGGTGGCCGCGCCGGCAGTACCCGGCCCGCTGCCCTTGCCCATGTCACCGACCACGGTGATGCCAACGGTGAACGCCAGAAAAAGGACGGCGCGAAAGAAGGAACTGCGAGTATTGTTTTTCATGAGTGTCTCCAGGGCTTACCAGCCACCGAACAAAGTGAAAGCGGCCCAGTAGTACGGGTGCGGGTGATCCCGTCGAACCGATATTTGCGCTTCCCGCAGCGCTGCTGCCGGCCCGACATCACGGGCCAAGGCGGTATAAAAATAGGTCATGAACTGGGCCGTGACCCGGTCGTCCACCGGCCACAGGCTGGCAACGACGCGCGCCGCGCCGGCAACCAGAAACGCCCGCACCAGGCCGACCATTTCGTCACCGGTACCTTGATCAGCCAACGCTGTCTCGCAGGCACTCAAGACCACCGTGCTCTGGTTCAACCCCAGGGACTCGGCGGCTTCGACCGTCAACACGCTGTCGTGCAGGTGCAGCGCCGAAAACATCGGATTGTCGGCACGGAACTGGCCGTGGCAGGCAAAGTGGATCACGTCCGCCTGGGGCGCAAGGGCGCGCAAGTTCGCCAGCGTGGCCTCGCTGTCGATGCAGGTACGGGCGCTCGGAAATAGGCCGGCCACCGCGCGCGCTTCGTGGGCGGCGTGTTCCAGGCGCGACGACTCGCCCAGCACCAGACCGATGCGCGCAGCGCGTGGCCGGCTGCGCAAACCGTGCAAGGCCATGCGCGCACTCGGAACGATCGCCAGTTCCAATTCACGGCCGAGGGCACGCTGGCCGTCGAGCAGGGCGCCGAACGGCAGCGAACCGAGCGAGCCGTGCGGCACCACCAACACGCGTCGAGTGCGTGAAAGCGCATCTTCGAGCGGTGCCCAGATGAGTTCGTGAACCCGCTGGAGGCGCACCTTGGCGCGCGCCGTCAGCGTTTCCATATGCTTGGTCACGCGAGCCTGGCCGTTGCGCAGGCTTTCAATCTGAAAACGCGCCGAGCGCACCGCGTCGGCGACCTCGGGCCAATGCGCCAGATGACGCTTGATGCGCACGCCGTCCCGAGTGACGACCGCGGCAAACAGTTCGTCGTCGAGCACGCCGTACTCGATCATCGTTTCGTGCTCGCGCATGACTTGGCACAGCGCCTGGCAATCGAACTGCTGCGCTGAATCGGCAGGCGAGCCCGACGCACTGGCGGCCAGGCGCTGACGGCGCGCGCGCTCGAGCAGTTCAAGCTCGGTGCGGCGCACCTCCTCGACCAGTCCGTCGACCGGCTCGGCCTCGTCTTGCAGGCGCTGCACCCGGCGGTACAACCAGTTCAGCCGCGCACGCTGGGCGTTCGAGCCGCATTCCTGCGCAGTCTCGTCGGCTTGCCCGATTCGCTCACCCAGCGAACGCGCGCGATAACGCTCCTGCCATTCGAGCACCGCCCGCGCGTCGTGGTCCTGGCCGCTGCACTCGTACGCTGCCAACGACATGCGCAGCAGCTCCTGGTAGGGGCGCAGGTGATCGGTGAGGAAGGCGCGCTGGAATTCGTCGCCTGGCAGCACGCGCCGCTGTTCTTCAAAGACCTCGATGGCCGCTTTGAAATCGGCCCGAGCCAACTCGCCCGCACCCTGTGCAAGCCGCGTCAGCCCCCGCCCGGTGAGGCACTGCACATGGATGGTCAGCATGCCAAGTTCGCATGCCCGATGCACGCCAGCATCAAAGCAGTCGGCCGCGGCTTCGTGGTGCCCGCCCAGCAGCATTGCCCGGGCACACAGAACTTCAGCACGCGCATGGCGCTGCGCCATGCCCACGGCTGCAAAACACGCTGCCGCGCTCCGCGCGAGCTTCAAGGCTTCGTCAGCGTCACCGGCGGACAGCGCCAGTTCAGCCCGGGTCAGCGCAACTGCAGCCTCGCCGACCGATGTGTCATGTGCGCGGAACAAATCCGCAGCACGGTGCAAGGAAGCCGCAGCGCGCTCGGGCCGCGCCAACAGGGCCTGGGTGCGGCCTTGTTGCGCCAGGGCCCAGGCCAGTTCGTCGGGCGCATCGAGCGCTTCAAAACGGGCCACAGCCTGCTCGTAGAGCGTCAGCGCCTCGGGGAGCAGGCGCAGTTCGAGGTACGCATCGGCAAGCTGCATCTCGGCAATCGCCTGGCGTTGCGGCATGCCGAGCCGTTCGTAGCCGTCGCGGGAGCGCTCGAAGCCACCCAGCGCCTCACGGTACTCACCGCGCGCCAGGTGCAGCAACGCCGCGGATTCGTCGACCATCGCTTCGAGTACCGGGAAGCCGTGCGTCGCAACGCGCATGCGGGCACGGGCGTAGATGAGCAGCGCCTCGTCGAACTCACCCATCGAGGTGAGGGTGTCCGCCAGGCCGATGTCGGCCATGATCGAGTGTTCATGGTCGGCCACCCGCGCGAACAGCACGGATGCTTCCCGATAGTGTTGTGCCGCCTTGACGTAGGCATCACGTGCGAGGTGCAGACTGCCCAGGTTGAGGCAGACCTTGCTGGCGGCCCGCACGTCGCCCTGGGCGATGAATTCCCGCTGGGTGCGCTCGGCGCACGCCACGGCCTGGTCTTGCTGGCCCAGGTACGACAAGGCCATGATCTTCGGCACCTGGGTCTGGGTTGCATGGTGCGGCTGGCCCAAACCTGCGAAAAGACCGGCGGCTTTGTCGAAGCTCTGGGTTGCCGCGTACATTTCCCCGCGCGTGAGTTGCGCGATGCCTGCTGTCCAGGACGCCAGGGCTTCGATTTCCGCCGCCATCGGGTGGCTGAGGTCGTTTGCGCCCGAAGCGGTCGACGCCGGGCCTGCCTGCGGGCCGCCGCGGCAAAGAGTTCGCAACGCCTCGGCCGCCCGCGTTGCGCGCTTGGGTTCACTGCTCCAGGCGCTGTAGCACAAGTCCTTGAGTGTCCAGGCGAGAGCGCGCCAATCCTCGCCCTGCAGGAAAGCCGGGGCCGGTTCGCCGGCGTCGACCATGCGCAGCGCGAGGTCGGGCGAGGCTCGTATGGGTATGGACAGGCTCATCGGGCAGCGCCATCGCTCCTAGCGCCCACCGATCTGAATCGGCGGCAGGACGATCTCGTCGGAGCCGACGCGAAGCGTCAGCTGATAGGTGCCTTTGTCGACGCCGTCGAGGCGGAATTCCCCCAACGCATCGAGTCGTGTCGTTCGAAGCAACGGGACGCCATGCTGATCGCCCTGGCCGGCAAGCTGCACTTCACCGCTTTCATCGGGGCCCAGGATCTGGCCAGACAAGGCGAATCGATCCCCACCGAGTGTGACCCGCACGTCGATGTCGCGCCCCTTGGCACTGTAGAGCAGATGGCGGTTGTCCATCGCCATCGATCGCACGCCGAGTGCCATTTGCGGGGTCGCCCAACTGTCGAAGCTGAGCGCTGCGGCGACGCGGGTCCAGAGTTTGGGTGCCTGCGGTTTGGGCGCCGCCCTCGGCGCCACCTTCCACAACGCGATAGCCGCGTCGACCCAGCCATCCGGCGCATCGGGAAGGCGGCTGGCCCTGGCGGCCAGATCGGTCAGTTCGGCGTCGGTCAGGCGATCAATCGACTTCATGGCTTGCGGCTGGAAGGGTGGATGACGTTGGAACAGAGTTGGCGGAACGCAGCCTGATACATCCGACCCGGTGCTTTTCGCTTCACACAAGAAATTGCCGGAGTTTGTCCAGACACCGCGCTCGGGTCGGCCCGATGCTGCCCACCGCCATGTTCAACTTGTCCGCCATTTCGCTGTAGCCCACCGGTGTGTCCTCGTCGTTGAACAGCATGCCCATCAGGCTTTGGCAGCGCGGGTCGAGCCGCTCGAGCGCCCGGCGAACCCGCTCCATCTGTTGTATTTCGTCGAGAGCCTCTTCTGCGAGTGGCGCGCTGTCGGCCACGTCCCATTCCCGCGGCTCACCGTCAGCGTCGTCTGCATCGGTCATGGAAACCGTTCGCTCGCCGCGCCGCCGTTGCAGGAGGGCTTCCCGCTTGGCGGTCGTCACGATCCAGGCCTGCAGACGGGCAGGATCTGCAATGCGCGGCAAGTGGGTGATCAGGCGCGAGAAGACGGTCTGGAAAACATCGGCTGCCATGTGTTCGTCCATGCCGGTTCGCCGCACCACGGTGAAAACCAGACGCTGATAGCGCCGCACCAATGCTTCCCAGCATCTGGCTTCGCCGCGCAGGCAACCCGCCACCAGCGTGACGTCATTCGGCTCAGGCGCAGCGTCACCGCAACCACAGCGTGACGCACCTTGTCCCGCTTCGGATGGCCCGAGCGGCGAATCGGCGGCCTTCGCGGACGAGTCGGATGTGGTGAGTCTTGACATCATGGGCTCGTGCAACAAGATTGACCCGTCATCCTGGAAGCGGCTTCCGATTTTTAGCCCGCGGCACACCCGGCCCCGGACGCTTCAAGTGTGCTAATTGCACATTTTCATACAGGACTATACACGCACGAAGCGTGCCGTCCAGATCGACCCCTGCGCAAATCACTGCAAACTCAGGCAACGTGGACCGAAGCCGCGCCGCCAACAATGAACGGGCCAGCCCCAACTTTGGGGGATAGGCCCCAACGAACGGGTGATATGCCCCACAATTTGCCTTCGCTCCCCCGCGCCACCCCTGCCAGAGGCACCGGTTGAACCACAGGCCTTCGCCACCTTCCACGACCCGTCGCAAATTCAATCTGCGACGCTGGTTTGCGCTGGTCTCGCTGATCACGATCGGCACGATTTCCGGGGCCGCGGGAACAATGATGAGCTGGTTCCTGACGGAACGTCTGCTGCTGCAGGAAGCCGTGCTCACGAAGGAGTTCGTGCAAAACCTGTTCCTGGTCGAAAAATCATTGCATGCCTATCTCGATGACCCCTCAGCCGGCATTCGGCCGGAGACCGAAGAGGCGTTTCGCCACATCGCCGCGATGCCCAATGTGTTGCGAGCCAATGTGTACGGCCTTCAGCGACGCGTCATCTGGTCCAGCGATGCGCAATTGATCGGCCGCGACTTCGGCCCGAATTCCGAGCTCGAACGCGCATTGGCGGGAAACGTGACGGTCGAATTCGACTCCGACCAGCGGCCGGAACATGGCAAGGACGAACACCGAAACCGCGAACACCTCGAGGATTCGTTCGTCGAGATCTACGTGCCTGTGCACGATCCGAATGCGCGCCGCGTGCTGGGGGTCATCGAGTTCTATAAAAACCCGCGTTCGCTGCTGGCCTCGATCCAGAACCTGCGCACCTACGTTGCGATCGGCGCCAGCGTGGCTGGAGTCACGCTGTTCCTGGCCCTGTTCGGCCTGGTGTTGCGCGCCGATCGACTCATCGAAGCCCAGCAAAGGCACATCGTCGAAAACGAGACCCTTGCCGTCATCGGCGAGATGAGTTCTGCGGTGGCGCACGGCATTCGCAATCCGCTCGCATCGATCCGCAGTTGCGCGGAGTTGATACCCCTGAGTGACCACAAAGGCGTGCAGGAAGCGGCACGCGACATCGTGGCCCAGTCGGACCGACTCGAAGCCTGGGTGCGCGACCTGCTGTCGTACACCCGCCCGCTCGCCGAGCGGGCCACACCCGTCGATCTTCTGCCACTCGTGGAACGCTGCGTACACGATTTCACTCGTGAGGCGCAACGACGTGGCATCGCCTTGAAGGTGGATGCCATCGCGACTTTGCCGCAGGTGCATGGTGATGCCATGCTGTACGCCCAGGTTCTGCGCAGCTTGCTGTCGAACGCGCTGGAAGCATCGCAGGCGGGCGGAGCGGTCACGGTGCGAGGCCGTCACGATGCGGCGGACTCCAACGTGACGATCAGCGTCGAAGACCTTGGCAGCGGCATGACAGCTGACGAACTCGAGCGCGCTGGCAAACCCTTCCATACCACCAAGGCGCAGGGCCTCGGGGTCGGACTGGCCCTGGCCAGGCGCGTGGTGGAACGTTTCGGCGGCCAAATGCAGATTGAAAGCGCTCGTGGACGGGGCACCGTGGTTCGAATCAGCCTGAAAACGGCCTGAGTGGCCGGGTGCGCAAACGTGTCGAAGAGCATTCTGGTGATCGAAGACGAAGGCGTGTTGGCAAAGAACATCGCCACCTACCTCGAGCGCAGCGGTTTCGAAGTGCACCTGGCGGCCAGCGCGGAAGAAGGCTTCGCGGTGATGGAAGAAACCCGACCGGACGCCGTGGTGCTCGATTTCAATCTGCCCGGCCTGGACGGCATGGCCGCCATGGCGCGGATCCGGGCTTCCGACGGCGCCCTTCCGGTGGTCATGATGACCGGCCATGGCAACGTCGAGATGGCCGTCGAAGCGATGCGCGCGGGTGCCTTCGACTTTCTCCCCAAGCCTGTCGCGCTGAGCAAGCTGCGCCTGGTATTGGAGAAGGCCTTTGGACAGACGCGCCAGGACCTGGCACTCGACTACTACAGGAAGCGTGATGCTCAGAGCGCCGTGGTCGATGAACTCATCGGCGAATCGCTGCCGATGCGTGCGCTCAAGCAGCGCCTCGCGCAGTTGCGGCAGGCTGAATCGCAGATGAACGAAGCCGGCGCGCCCGCCGTTCTGGTGCTGGGCGAAACCGGCAGTGGCAAGGAGGTGGTTGCGAGGGCCCTGCATCTGGGCGGCGCGCGCCGCGACCGGCCGTTCGTCGAACTGAACTGCGCGGCCATTCCAGCCCAACTGCTCGAATCCGAGCTTTTCGGTCACGAGCGTGGCGCGTTCACCGACGCACGCGAAAAGAAGGTGGGTCTGGTCGAAACCGCCGAAGGTGGAACGCTGTTTCTCGATGAAATCGGCGACATGGACGTCGCGCTTCAATCGAAGCTGCTCAAACTGCTCGAGGAAAAAGTGATTCGACGCCTGGGCAGCGTGCGCGAGCAGCGGGTCGACGTGCGCATCGTCGCTGCGACGCACCGCCCCCTTGAAGAGCTGGTACGCGAAGGTCTTTTCCGCGCCGACCTGTATTACCGGCTGTGTGTGGTTCAACTTCACCTGCCGCCCTTGCGCGAGCGCGGCAGTGACATCCTGACCCTGACGCGTCATTTTCTGCAGATTCACGCGTCGCGCTACGGCAAACCCGTGCCGATGCTTTCGAATGATGCGGAGATGGCGCTGCTGTCCCATGCGTGGCCCGGCAATGTGCGCGAACTGCGCAATGTGCTCGAGCAGGCGGTTCTGCTCGGCGCCGGCAATGTGATCGAGGCGCACCAGCTGGCTTTGTCGAAGGCGCGCTCTGCCGCTGGACCGGGTCTGTCTCGGGTGCCCGGCGACGGCTTGGCGATCGCCATTGCTGCGCCCATCACGCTGAATGATCTTGAGCGCAATGCGCTTGTTCAGGCCCTGGACCAGACGGGTTGGAACGTGTCGCGCGCCGCGCGCATGCTGGGCATCAGCCGGGACACGCTGCGCTACCGGATTGAAAAACACAGCCTTGTCGAGCCCCCACGCTGAAGCATGCGGCCGCCCGTTGGCAAGCTGTTTCTTGCCACGTTGTGAAACAAATTCGGGAATTCGTCGCACCCCGGCGCCAAACATTTGCATACACTTGCCCACTGATTCAGAGGGTTGCGATTGAATTCGCGCCGATTCAAGGAATTCACATGCTGCAATCGTTGTTCGGTGATCTGGGCCTCGGGGGCGATCCGGCGAGCAAGAAGCGTCGAGTCACTACTGGTGATGGTGACCAAGGTTTCGCCGCCACAGCAATTCTAGAGTGTGTCGCCAAGGAACTCAACGACCGGGGCCAGATCGTCGACAGGCATGTTCGCGATCTGATGGTCACTGGCTCGCCCGCGCAAGCAATTCGCGAGCACTTCAAGTCCACGCGTGCCGACCTTGACACCGCCAGCCACCTGATCACCCTGCTCGACCCGGTGGGCGTGTGGGCCGCGGCGGTGATCAAGGCGGTGTCGGATGCAGGGGGGCAACCGATCGAGCGACTTCACCTGCGGGAGCAATCGACGTTGCGCACACTGGCGATGATCGAGCGGACCTCACTCGTGCGCCGCGCCGAAGACGCGCTCAAGATCTACCACGCCGACGTGCGCGCACCCGGCCAGGAGAACGCCGAGATCCCGCTCGCGCTGATGGAGCGCAGCCAGTTGACCACCGTGGTTGTGGGTCCGATGGAGCCGCACGCCATCGACAGTCTGCTGAAGTGGCTGCACGAAGCCTCGGCGATGCCGAGCTGGCGCTGCCCTCATCTGCTGTTCATGCTGCCGCCCAGCGCAGTCTGGATCTCCAACAAGGTCAATTCAATGGCCTGGGCGCCGATGCTGCAGGTGCATGTTCACAACGAATCACTGACCAGTGCTTCCTCGGTGTGGAACGCAATGTTGGGTACCTGGAACCGGTTGAAGGCGCAACCCGGTTGGGAGCCCTCCATTCAAGCTGCCGAGGCTATCGATTCCAAGGTGACTGACATCACTTTGCCGGAGGTGACGGTGGCGCCGGTGGTCGCAGCGCCACCGCAGCACACCGCCACGCCCGTCGTTCGGCCTGCCGTCGCGGCGCGTGCGCCAACCCCGATGCCCGTGGTGCGCGCGGCACCAGCGCGCACCACGGCGCCGTCAGGTGAAAGCGCTGGCGCGGCCCACGTGGCGCGGAATTCGCTCGATCACGCATGCGCTGTCAAACAGCTCAGTGAAATGCTGACGCTCGACGGCATGCTGGGCTGCGCCGTGGTGGACTCCAGCAACGGGCTGATCCTGGCCCGCGAGGTGCGCGACGAAGAAGGGCTTGATCTCGACCTGGCTGCTGCTGCGAGCACCCAGGCGTTGAAAGCACACAAGGCCGCAGCACTCAACATGGGCCTGGCTGACCCGATCGAAGAGGTGATGACGAGCGCCGGAACCCGTCATCAGATCATGCGCCAACTGTCACGCTATCCGGATCTATTCCTCTTCGTGCTGCTCGACCGACACCGGACCAACCTGGCGCTGGCGCGCTACAAGCTGATGGAGGTCGAGCGCGAGATGGTTTGACCTTTTCTCAGCCCCGGCGACCGGTTTCGACACCCGTCAGAATCCGCGCACGCCCAGCTTCAGCAGGAGGCGCAGGTACTCGAGTCGGGCATGCAACTCGGTCAGCTCAGCGAGCAAGTCCTGCCAGGCCGCGGCAGTTGAATCGGTGGCGCCAGCCTGCGAAGGCTTGGAGTCAGGAGCGGGTTGGTTGTCCATGTTTTCTACCGGGTTTGCTGCACGAATGTCGCTATCCTCCGCGTCCGTGTCACCCGGGACAATCCCGCAATCCGGGTGCGACCCGGCTATGCGGGAGGCGTGTCGTTGCTGCCACCTTGGGTGCGCAACGCCAGATTGGCGAGCGCGTCAGCTCGTTCGTTGTGCGTGTCGCCGTTGTGCCCACGCACCCATCGCGTGCTGACTTTGCGCGCATCCACGATCGCGAAGAGCTGCTTCCACAAGGCCAGGTTGGCCACCACTTCCCCCTTGGAGTTCCGGAACCCCTTGCGTTCCCAGCCGGTTCGCCATTCCGAGATGCCCTTGAGCACGTATTGGCTGTCCGATACCAGTTCGACTGAGGCACCTGCGGGAACTCGCTTCAGGCCCTCGATGGCGGCGGTCAACTCGGCGATCTGGTTCGTACCCGGCCCGATGAATCCGAAGAGTTCAACGCAGGCCGCCGCGTTGGGTGGCAACAGCACGGCCCCCCATCCTGAGGGTCCTGGATTGCTGGGCGCGCACGCGCCATCGGTGTAGGCAATCCATTTCATCGTTGGGTCAGTACCGTTCGAACCTGCATTGTTCGGTCTCCGTTGAATTGTTGAAATCGGCGTCGGGTCTGGTCGTTGAGAGTGGGGACATCACGCGTGCAGATTCGTCAGCGCGATTCGATGTCGAAACCATGGTGATTCACGACCACGGCGGGCGCCGGCGTACCGAGCCGCTTCATGGTTCGCGCCAGACCGACAAGTCGCATGCCCCGCACCCGTTTGACCGCAACCACGCAGTAAATAGCGCCAAAGACAGGCCACCAACGTTCGCCAACGAGTTCCATCCACTGGAAGCGTGACAACCATTGCTGCGACTCCAGCGGCGGAAGATAACAGCCGAATCGACCCGCCTCGACTTCAAAACTCAACAGTCGCAGCCAATCCCGGAGCCTGCGGTAGCCGAAAAACTCGCCCTCGCTGGGCATGAACAGGGGGCTGCTGGTTCGCGGCAGCAAGCGCCGGCGCAACACCCCCAGGCGTTGGCGTGCGCCCCAAAGGCTGGCCGGGTTGAAGCCCACGATCACCACCCGACCTTCGGGCACCAGCACCCGCTCGACCTCGCGCAGCGCCAGATGCGGGTCGTTCGCCAACTCGAGCGTATGCGGCAGAACGACGAGATCGAGACTTTGGCCATCGAAGGGCAATGCGTCGAAGGCGCAATGCAATGCAACCGCCGCACGCGGCATGGCCTGCCCGCCATCGGGCGGCGTCGCAGAAGATTCCGCCCCCCCGCCGCCGATCGATTCGGTGGCAATCCAGCGGTGCGGCATGCGATTCGCGCGCAATGCGTCAAGCTGGTTCAGACCTAGCTGAAGTGCGTGGAATCCGAACAGATCGGCGACGACCTGGTCGATGTAAAGCTGCTCCCATTCGAGCAGGTACCGGCCTGCGGGCGTTTCCAGCCAACGGGTCAAACCTATAATGCCGCTGGTCGTGTTCATGGATTGCCTGGCCTTGCCCCGAATCGTGTTGACCCATCGAACGGTGCCTCTCGCTCAACTTGCCACTGCGAGTGCGGAGTTGCGGGTCGTCGGCTTGTCGGTCTGAAGAACGCGAATTGATGCTGTTGATCTACCACCAGATTCTAGAGACACACGAAATGGTGCCACGCGAAGAACTCTGCAAGACTGCAGCCCCTGCGCTGCCACTCGCAGCGACTCCCGGCCGGCGTTGCACCGGCCCTTTGGGTCGTGCCGCATCGGCACCGCACGCGTGACGATGCACTCGTGGGTTGCAGGCCAGCGTCTGGCCATCACCGGACTCTTGTCGCTCTGTCTGGGCGCCTGTGCGGTGACCGGACTTCCCCCTGAGCCGCAGGCGCAAGTCGACGCCAATCCGACCATCGTGGCAGCGACAGTTCAGCCATTGCCTGAAACGACGCCACCGGCCGCGACGGACTCCGACCCGACAACGGCGAGCGCCGTGCAGGCGCTCGATGATGTGGTTCCGACCACCGCTGCGCCACAGGGCGATCAAGAGGTGATCTCCGCGCCGGTCGCCATCGATCCTCTGCAGCCTGACGTCCGCATCAATCCGAATGACCACGTCACGCAGACGGACCTGTGGGATCGGGTCAGGGGCGGCTTCGGCCTGCCCGATCTCGAAGGTGACTTGGTTCGTTCCCAGGAACGCTGGTATGCAGCCCGGCCCGATTACGTTCAACGCATGACGGAGCGTGGCGGGCGTTATCTGTTCCACATTCTGCAGGAGCTTGAGCGCCGCGGCTTGCCCACCGAACTGGCCCTGCTGCCCTTCATCGAGAGTGCCTTCAATCCTGAAGCGATGTCATCCGCGCGCGCATCCGGCATGTGGCAGTTCATGCCGGCCACCGGTCGCAATTTCGCTCTCAAGCAGAACGTTTTCCGAGATGACCGACGCGATGTGTTGGCGTCCACGCGCGCCGCGCTCGACTACCTCCAGCTGCTGCACCGCCGCTTTGGTGATTGGCATCTGGCGCTGGCGGCCTACAACTGGGGCGAAGGGAACGTGTCGCGCGCGATCGCGCAAAACCGCAAGGTCGGCAAGGCGACCGACTACGCCAGCTTGAAAATGCCCAATGAGACACGTTACTACGTGCCCAAACTGCAGGCCGTCAAGAACATCGTGGCACGGCCGCAGGGCTATGGCCTGGTGCTGCCCGCGTTGGCGAATCACCCCTTCTTCCTCAGTGTGCCGATCGAGCGCGACATCGATGTGGAGCTGGCCGCCAGCCTTGCAGGCCTGACGGTCGAAGCGTTCCGCACACTCAACCCGCAGATGAACAAGCCGGTCATCCTGGCGGCGGGCACGCCCCAGGTGCTGCTGCCCTACGACAACGCGAATCGCTTTGTGCAGGAGCTGCCCAAACACCGAGGCCGGTTGGCCAGCTGGACCGCCTGGGTTGCGCCCAAGACCTTGAAGCCCGCGGAAGCCGCCAGGCAAGTGGGCATGGACGAAACCGCGCTGCGCGAGCTCAACGTCATTCCGCAGCGTATGTTGATCCAGGCGGGCTCCACGCTGCTGGTGCCGCGCAGCGAACAGCGCCTGACCGATGTATCGGTGCAGCTGGCCGATCACGCCATGGTGGCCTTCGCGCCTGACGGCCCGCAGCTGAAACGCATGTCGCTGCGAGCCGGGCAGCGCGACAGCGTCACGAGCATTGCGCGTCGTTTTGGCGTGCGGCCGGACGAAGTGGCGCAATGGAACAGCCTCGGGGCAAGCAGCTCGTTTCGTGCCGGGCAGACGGTGATCGTCTTTGTTCCTGCCAGGGCGCTGCGCACCCGCACTGCGGCAGCGGTGCGCGCGTCGCACCCAAGCAAACCCGCCTCGGCGCACCGGGCATCGGCCCCAAGCAATCGAACCCGGCTGGCGAAACGCTGATCCTGGCCGAAGATAGCGAGGTCAGGTGCGCGACAAGTTCGCTCAGCGCCTGTCCACCAGCGCGTGGGCAATCGTGCCCAGGTCGACATACTCCAGTTCGCTGCCGATCGGCACGCCACGGGCCAGCCGGGTAACCCGCAAGGCACGCGCCTTCAGGGCCTCGGTGATGACAAACGCGGTGGCTTCCCCTTCGGCGGTGAAGTTGGTCGCAATGATGACCTCTTCGACCCCGCCATCGCCAGCGCGCTCGAGCAGTTGCAGCACGCCAATGTCGCCCGCGCCCACACCATCGAGCGGGCTGATCCGCCCCATCAGCACGAAATACAGACCACGGTAGCTG
>JANNKS010000620.1:0-1976 GCA_031396425.1 Rhizobacter sp.
CCCACCGGCGCGCAAACCACCGGCAGCCCGATGCACGAGATCGGCTGGGTGAGCATGCCGGCGAGTGCCTGGCAGTCGGCGCACCAGTTCGCGCCGAACACCACCAGCACCGGCTTGTTCTCGGTGCGAGCACGTTGCAGCGCGGTGTTCAGGTCGGCGCGCGCGTCGGCGCGTTCGTCATAGGGCTTGGGCCCCTTGTCGGAACACGCACTGCTCGCGAATGCAAGGCCGGCAACCAGCAACAGCTGCTGTGCCCGCTTTCGGAGTTGCCCAGGAGCGCGCATTGCACTTCAGGCGAACACGCCGGCGGTGTCGGTCATGCGCGCGCTGACCTCGCCGAGCTGGTGCAGGGTGTCGCCGTAGCTCATTTCCATCACGGTCAGGCGTTTGAAGTAATGGCTCGCGATGTATTCGTCGGTCACGCCGATTCCGCCGTGCAGCTGAATGCACTGCTGGCCGACGAAGCGCATCGACTGGCCGAGCTGCAGCCTGGCCTGCGCGATCGCGCGGCGCCTTGCGGGTGCGGCTTCACCCATCTTCAGGCTGGCGAAATAGCTCATCGAGCGCGCCAGCTCGAGCTGCATCTTCACGTCGGCGATGCGGTGGCGCAGCGCCTGGAAGCTGCTCAGCGTGGCCCCGAACTGCTTGCGCGTGTTCATGTACTCGACGGTCACAGCGGTGAGCTTGTCCATCAGGCCCACCGCCTCGGCGCACAGCGCGGCGATGCCGGCGTCGACCGCATGTTCCAGTGTGGCCAGGCCGTCCTGCGCGATCAGCGCCGCAGGCGTGGCCGCCAGCTCGATCTGCGCGGCGCGCGAACCGTCCTGGGTCGGGAACGCGTTCACCGAAACACCGGCGGCGCCCTTTTCGACGATGAACAGTCCGATCCCGTTGGCGTCATCCACCGCGCCGCTGACTCGAGCCGGGACGATCCAGGCATCGGCCTCGTCACCCGCCGGAACCACGCTCTTGGCGCCACTCAACGTCCACGTTGCGCCGGCCGCCGTGGCGCGTGTGCTGACGTGGTTCAGGCGATAGCGCGCTGCGCGCTCCTGATGCGCCAGCACGACCAGCGCCGACGCGTCAGCAATCCTGGGAAGCCAGGCGGCCTGCAATGCCGCAGGTGCGACCGACAGCAGGACGGGCGCCATCAGCGCTCCTTGCGCGAAGGGTGCGTTCACCAGCCCGCGACCGAGTTCTTCGCACACCACCATCGCCTCGACCGCGCCGAAACCCATGCCGCCTTGCGCCTCGGGAACCGCCAGGCCGGTGAGACCGAGTTCGGCGAGCTCGGCGTAGACCGCGCGCGTCTTGCCGCCGGCCTTGGCAATGGTGTGCCGGCGTTCGAACGAGAAGCCCTTGTCGACCCAGCGGGCAACGGCGTCGCGCAGCGAGGCCTGGTCGTCGGTGAAATCAAAGTCCATGTTCAGCTCCCCAGAACGGTTTGCGCGACGATGTTGCGCTGCACTTCGTTGCTGCCGCCGTAGATCGTCGTCTTGCGGTAGTTGAAGTAGGTGGCGGTCAGCGGCGCGCAGTGCTGCGCGCCGAAGTAGTCGCCCTGCCAGCCGGCGTCCATCGCTTCGCGGATGAACGGCACGCTGTACGGGCCGCCGGCGAGCATCATCAGCTCGGTGTAGCGCTGCTGGATTTCGCTGCCGCGGATCTTCATCAGGCCCGCCACGTCCAGGCTTTGCTTGCCGCTCTTTTCAGCTGAGATCACGCGCAGGATCATCATCTCCAAGGCGACGATGTCGACCTCGAGCAGGGCGATCTGGTCGCGAAAGCGCCCGTCGGCGTACAGGCCCTCGGCCTTCGCAATGCGCTTGAGCCGCTCGAGTTCGCGTTTCGATCGATTCACTTCGCCGATACCGGCGCGCTCGTGCGCAAGCAGGTACTTCGCGTAGGTCCAGCCCTTGTTCTCTTCGCCGACCAGGTTGTCGGCCGGCACTTCGACGTTGTCGAACCAGACCTCGTTC
>JANNKS010000685.1:0-5021 GCA_031396425.1 Rhizobacter sp.
TTCACCGATCTGGCGCAGCAGTTCGAACAGCGTCAACAGGCGCGACTCGGTGCCGACAAAGCTGCGCTCGGCCAGGCCGACCAGCCACACGATGGCACGCTCGGTCGCCGGAGTCAGGTCGAAGTGAGGCTCATCCGAGCCCGGCGGATAAAACTTGCGCAGCCAGCCGCGCTCATTCGCCGCCCAGTCGTTCAGGTACTCTGCGGCGCTTTTCGGGAACGCATTGTGCGCTTGTTCGCGCACGCCGAACAGGGTGTCGTCCAGCGCTTCGACGAGGTCGGACTGGCGCATCGCCCGAACATTCGGCTCGACGAAGGCGCGGTGCAGAAAACTCACGATCAGCGGCGCGGAATTGGCAACCAGCAGGCGCCACGCCGGATGCTGCTGGCGCATGGTTTCGAGCGTTGCATAGTCCAAAGTCAAAGCGCTTTCCTCGCAGCAAAACCGTGGGTTGGACGGGTATTGGAGCACCAAGCCTGGCCGAAGGCGTGGATTTGCCGGGGCGCCCGCATTTCTCGACCCCCGCTGGGCGAATCGGGCAGGCCCGACCTGGAGTTTTGCGAAACTCCGGTCATGAGCAAGACACCACACCGCAAGACACCGGCATCGGCGCCACAACCCGATCAACTGGGCGCGATTCGCCGCCTCGCTGACGCGGGCGACCTCGACAAGGCCCGGCAGCGTCTGGCCGCGCTGCGCAAGGCGTTTCCCGGTTTCAAGCCCTTGCTCGGTCTGGCTTGGGAGATCGAATCGCTGGCGGGCGAGCCCATGAGCGCTGCCGCACGCGCCTGGGAGTGGCAACTCGCTTCACCGAACAGCCGGCTGGCGCTTGAAGCGCTGGCCGGCAGCGCGCGCGAAGCGGGCCTGCTGGCCGTGATGGTTCGGGCCGAGCAGCGCCTGCGCAGCATGGAGGCGGACAACGCCTTGCTGCCGATACCTGAAACTTTCCAAACGCCCTTGGGCCCGCTCACGTTGGACCAAGCCGCGGCGATCGACTTGTCGCGCATGCACCTGGCCGACGACAAACCCGGCGCAGCCGCTGCCGTGCTGCACGGCGTGGAGCACCCGAGCGCGCACAGCAACCGGGCGCTGGCGCTGTTCGGCAGCGGCGACGTGCAGCAGGCCCAGGCGGTGGCCGAGGCCGCGTGGTTGGCGCATCCGGACAACTTGTTCGCGCTGGAGCGTGCTCTGCGCTGGCGCTGCTGGGCGAAGGGCATGCAGCCTTGCGTCGGTTTCAGCGCGACCCTGCGCGCCACCACGCCGCGCCGCGCGGAAGACGCGAATGCACGCATCGCGGCGCTGCGTTTCCTCGGCGACATTGATGCGGCGCGCGCGGCGTGGGAAGAAGTTCAGCACCACGAGTTCTGGCGTGACGCCGCGCTCGAGCAGATTGACTTGTTCGATGACCTCGAAGATCCCGTCGCAGAGGTGCCTGGCGAGCACTCGCTTTGGTTTCCGCGCCCGTGGGAGCATGCGCTGGTCCAGCTCTCGCGCGGCTCGACCGCGGCCACGCGGGACGCCATCGCGCCGCTGTGGGACGCTCAGCTCGACACCTGCGACGCGCACGCCGACTACCTGAAGCGCGCCTGCGAACTCGGCGATCCAGCGATCCGCTTCCTGGCGCTGGCCGTGCTCAAGCGGCGTGCCAAGCAGGGCGACATGGTCGCGCGCGACGCGTTGACGGATCTGCTGAGCAGCTTGCGTGGGCCCGATCAGGAACGCATGAATCTGTTGAATTGGCTCAACGAGGAAGGCCTGCGCGACCCGGCGGCACCGGCGAAGGTGCTCTCGGCGGGCAAGGTGCGCGAGATCAAGTCCGTCGCCATGCACATCACCGCCGAACCGCACCCCAGCCCGTTTTCAGCCGAAGGAACACGGCTCGCGCAGCGCATGCACCAGGCGCTGGTACGGCGCGAACTCGACGAAGCCTTTGAGCTGGCGATGCGCCTGCGCGCGATGCACCCCGAGCAACCATCGGCGCTGGCGAATCTGGCCAGCATCGGCATGAGCTTGGGCAGGCCGATCGAGGAGTCGCTGCGTTTGCTGCGCGAAGCGCTGGTCTTGGCGCCGGACTATCTGTTCGCGCGCTGCACTCTCGCACGCCATCTGGCCGGCGTTGGTCAACTCGACGAAGCCCGCGCCCTGCTCGAAGGCCTGTTTGCGCGCGAGCACTGGCACTACAGTGAGTACCGCAGTTTCATGCTGGCGCAGCGCGCGATGGCATTGGCGCAAGGTGAGGTCGAAGCCGTGGCGACGATGGACGAGACACTGGTCGACATCGAGCGCCGGTTCGGCGGCTGAGCGCCGCGCCTGGTGCAACATCGGTCGCGCACCCGGCCGACCCCGCCTCAGCGAGTCACGCAGTCGAAGCTCGCCGCCAGCGCCGCATCGCCGGCGCCCTTGTAGCGCGGCCACGCCGGCCAGCGGCACAGCGGCCGCGAAAGGCTGGGGGTGAACGGGGCCACATTGGCCTGGGTCACGACTTCCAGCGTGTCGGGTGCCTGGGCGCGCTCGACCCAATCGGACAGGGCGCCCAGCATGTCGACATTCGCCGGCGCGCCGGTGCCCACATGGTCCACGCCGGGCGCGGTGTACAGGCGCATGAAGCTGTCGACCCTGGCGGTGCCCAGGCGCAGCGAAACGCTCTTGAAGTACTCGATGCCGGCGTACGGACTTTGCGCATAGTCGGCCATGTGCTCCAGCACGATGAGCTTGCCGCCGCGCGCGTGGAAGGCGGACAGGTCCGGGTCGGTCGAATCCATCAGCGCCGACACCTCGCGCACGCGCGGCGCGTAGCGCCCGGGTTCGTACTGTCGAATGTCGATGTTCGGGTCGCGCGCGATGAAGTGCGCCATCGCGCCGCTGCCATACACCCAGCCGATGCTGTTGCGCGAAGTTGCCGGCCAGGCCGGCGCCTCTTGACCCGTCAACCACGACACCCAGCCACCCACCGGCCCAGAGCCGGGCGTCGCCTCGCCGCCGAGCGGCCGCCCGGGGTAACTGCGCACGCCGTTGGCGAGGCTGAAGTCGAACAGGTATTCGGCGTGGTGCGCCTGCACCGCACGCACATGGGCATGCGTCAGGCAGTCACCGGTCTGGCCGACCGCACAGCGCAGTTCATTGACATTGAATTTCGCGCGGCAGCCTTCCACGTTGGCGACGATGCCGTCCACCAACCCGTCGTCGGCGTCGCATTGGCGCAGCACCGCGTCGCCGAGCAGCTTCACCTGCGCCGGGTTGAGCCAGCCTTCACCGCCCATCATGGCCTGGCTGGGCGGCAGGTAGGCGTGCTGCAGGCCGGTCCAGTGGATCACCGGCACACGCGCGAAGATGCCGTCGAAGTCGTTCGGATAGCGCTGCGCCATCGTCAGGCCTTCGCGTCCGCCTTCGCTGCTGCCCATGAAGTACAGCTTGTCGGGCGCCCGGCCGTAGCGCCGCTTCATCAGCTCGACCGCGACGTCGCGCACCTTCTTGTACGACGCGTGGGCGAAGTTGAGCAGCGCTTCGTCGTTCGCGGCGAACGCCTGCACCGGCACACCGGGCGCGTTCTGGTGGCCCGAGTCGGTGCCGTAGGTCACGTAGCCGCGCGCCAGCGGCCCGGGCTGGTCGAAGCGTGCCCCGGGGGGCAGGCCCAACGCGGTGATCAACACCCCATTGAAGCCGCCGCCGCCGTACTGCACCGAGCGACCGTTCCATTCGGCGGGCAGGTTGACCTGGAAGTGAATCGGCGGCGCCTTCGGGTCCACCGGGGCAATGCGGCCGAGCAGGCGGCAGTACTGCGGCAGCGCAGGCGTGATCGTGGCCGCCGGGGTCGCGGCGCGCTCGGCGACACTGAGCGAACTGGAGAAGAACAGCGCCGCCGAATCAATCGTCGCGCCGCCGCTGGGCAGCCCGATCGCGGTGGCCGGTACAGGCACCGCCAAGCCAGCACACACGACGTTCGGATCCGGCGGCAACGGTGTGCCAGCGCACCCGCCCAGGGCCAAGAACACCGCTGCCAACCTGACTGCCCGCTGCATCATTCTCAAGATCTCCGGTGGGGCGTCGGCCTGGTTTGCCCACTGGCCGCCGCAGTGCATCAGCCCTGAAGTGTCGCATCCGGGCGTTGCGCCGCGGCACGCGCCCCGGACCCGTGCGCGGGCCGAAACGGCGGCGCCAGGGCCCAACGATTGACGGCGCACACCATGAACACCGGGTCGCAACCGTGGAAGAAGCGAAAACCATTGACCCCTGTCAAAGCATGGCAATACGGGGTGCCTACGATATCTTTGCGGCGAATCACTGCGATTCGCCGATCCTGTGGACAGCAAAGGTATCGACATCATGGACACAACCACCACGACGACCACGCCCGACAACTCGGTCCGCGACAGCCTGGCGCAGAGCCTGAAGCAGATTGTCAGCGAAGCCGAACTGCTGTTGAAGACCGCCCAGCGCACCGGCAACGAGCAGTTCAACGCCGCGCGCGACAAGTTCGAAGGCCAGTTGCGCCACGCCAAGGCGGACCTCGAACGCCTCGAAGACGCCGCTTCCTACCAGGCCCGCCGCGCCGCGCGCGCCACCGACCAGGCCGTGCACGACCATCCCTACACCGCGATGGGCCTGGCGGCTGGCGTCGGCCTGCTGATCGGCATGCTGATCACACGGCGCTGAAGGCGCGTTTTGGAAACCCCGCCGCCGCAGCCGGGTTTGCTGGCCAGCGGCCGCTCGTTCGTGGCCGCGCTCGTGGCAATCGGCCACACGCGGCTGCGCCTGGCGAGCACCGAGCTGGAAGAAGAGCGCGTCCGCATCGCGGAACTGCTGTTGCTGGCGACGTTCGCGCTTTTCTTTCTGGGCATCGGCCTCGTGCTGGCGTGCATGTTTCTGGTCCTGCTGATGTGGGACGGCCCGCGCCTGCTTGTGCTGGGCCTGCTGACCGCAGCCTTCCTCACGGTAGGTCTGATCGCCGGCACGGCCTGGCGGCGCAAGGCGCGCAACAAGCCGCCGCTGTTCGCCGCAACGCTCGAGGAATTGCGCCGCGA
>JANNKS010000630.1:0-3988 GCA_031396425.1 Rhizobacter sp.
CGCAGGTGAAGGCGGCGACGACGCACCCGTCCACGTCGCTCGCGCAGGCCGAACAGCTGATGATCTACCAGGGCGTGCGCATGCTGTTCGTCGTCACCGACATGCCGTCGATCGAAGGCCTGATCACGTCGAGCGACCTGCGCGGCGAGAAACCGATGCGCATCGTGCACGAGCGCAACGTGCACTACGACGAGTTGTGCGTCGCCGACGTGATGGACAGCCTCGCGACGCTGGAAGCGATCGACCTCGACCTGATGCGCACCGCCACGGTCGGCAACCTGATCGCCACCCTCAGGAAGTTCGGCCGCAACCACCTGCTGGTGGTCCAGAACGCCACCGATCAAAGGCCGCGGCGGGTGCGGGGCGTGGTGTCACGCACGCAGATCGAAAGGCAGCTCGGCAGTGCGATCGACGTCACCCCGATCGCCAGCAGCTTCTCCGAACTTGAACGCGCACTGTCCTGAACACCGAGTTCGCGCAGCCTCCGCGCTGCGGCTCTTGATGGGCGTTTCAGGCAAGCCAAGGCGGCACCGGGCCGCCTTCGTGCCTCATGTTGCGCACTTTCGCCCGCCGGGCGGGCGCGCCGCGACCCGTCACGCCGCCACGCCATGGCACGATGCGCCACATGGGATTCCTCTTCAAGCTGCTGATCGGCGCGTTCATGGGCCTGGTGCTGCTGGCGCTGACGGCGACATGGCTGGCCTTCCAGGACACCCCGCTGCTGACGCCCGGCCCTGCGGTCTCGACGGCCGACGTGGAACAGGCGCGGCGCATCCTCGAGCGCAACGATCCGCGCAAGGGCAAACGCGGTGCGTTGCGCCGCCTGAACCTCTCGCAGGCCGACCTCGACCTGCTTTGCCGGGAAGCGTCGAAACGGCTGCGCGGCGCCTCGGCGCGGGTCGTGCTGCACGCCGCGGGTGCCACGCTGCAGGCGAGCGGCCGCTTCGACCGCAGCCCGTTCGGCCCCTGGCTGAACATCGACGCGCAATTGCGTGAAACCACCGGCCTGCCGCGCTTCGAGAGCCTGCGCGTCGGCCGGCTGCCGGTGCCGGGCTGGCTGGCCGACCTGGCGCTAGAGCGCGCGATCGTCCACCTGAACACGAGCGCCGAGGGGCAGCTCGCCGCCGACATGGTGCAAAACGTGCGCTTCGCTCCCACCCAGCTGCAGGTGGTGTACCAGTGGCGCGAAGACTTCGCCGCGCGGGTTCGAAGCGCGCTGGTCCCACCGGCCGATGCGCAGCGCCTGCGCGCCTATTCTGACCGCCTCGCTGCCGTCGTTGCCAAGATGCCCGCCGCGCAAGGCGTCTCGCTGGCGCGCCTGCTGCCGCCGCTGTTCGAACTCGCCCGCGAACGCTCGGCAGGCGGCGAGGCCGCGCGCGAGAACCGCGCCGCGATCCTTGCGCTGGCGTTCTACGCGAACGGCCGCGGGCTGGTCGCCCTGACCCCGGCGGCGCGCGACTGGCCGGTGCCCGCGCCGCGCACCGTGACGCTCGCCGGGCGCGACGACTTCCCCAAACACTTCCTGATTTCAGCCGCCTTGGCGGCCGAGGGCGGCGGCGCGTTGGCCGATGCGATCGGCCTGTACAAGGAAGTCGACGACTCGCGCGGCGGCAGCGGCTTCAGCTTCAACGACATTGCCGCCGACCGCGCCGGCACGCGCCTCGGCGAGCTGGCGGTGCGCTCGCCCGCGAAACTGCAGGCCGCGCTCGCCGCGGGTGCCGTCGAGGCCGACTTCATGCCCGACGTTCGCGACCTGCCCGAATTCATGCCAGACGCCGAATTCAAACGCCGCTTCGGCGGCATCGGCGCGCCGGCCTACACCAAGATGATGGCCGAGATCGAAGCGCGCGTGGCAGCGCGGCCGCTGTACCGCTGAAGCGTCGGGGTGCAGCCGCGGCGCTGTCGGCGCAGCACCCCTTTCACTGCGCCGCGCCGAGCAGGTCGACGTAGGCGCCCGTGATCAGCTGCGAATCGGTCACGCCCAGCCTGGCCATCAACGCCTGCGCTTCGTGCCGGCCGGCGCTCACCGGCTCGCCGTCGCGCAACACCACCTCGAGCTCGAGAAACTCACCCAGGCCGTCGACCCGGTCCAGATGCACGCGCGTGCGGCCGATCAGAAACAGCGTGCGCTGCTTGCGCACCCGGCCCGCCTGGCCGTAGGCCAGCGTGAGTGCCTCGCGCAAGACGTCAGGCTCGTGGCTGCGCGCGATGACGTAGAACGACTCCTTCGGGCCGGCCGCGTCGGCGCGTCGGTAGAAGATCAGTTCGCCCTCGGTCGCCGAAAAGCTGCGCAGCTTCAGGCGGCCGTTGTCGCAGCGGAAGAAGGTGTCGTCCTGCGTGATCGGCGTCGGGCCCTGATCGGCCCACGGCGCGACGAGCGCCGCGAGCGCCTCGATGCTGTCAATGCGCGCCTTGATTTCGACGTTGCGTGGCATGCGGCTGTCCTCGGGTTGCCGCGAGTATCGGCGCCGCGCATGCCATCGCGCCCGGCGGCCGCGGGCAGAATTTGCTCAATCCAGGTTGAGCAGGACTTCGGCTCGGGCGCGCGCCCTCAGCCCGGCAACAACCTCGCGCGCCAGCGCGGTGCGCTTCTCGGCCAGCAGGCGGGCGCGGATGCCGTCCTGCACCTCGGCCAGCGGCTGGGTCAAGCCCGGCACCATGGCCTCGAGCTTGATCAGGTGCATGCCGAAACCGGTCTGCACCCCATCCGAGACCTGGCCCGGCGCGAGCGCGAACAGCGCCTCCTCGAAGGGCTTGACGGTCCGCCCGCGCTCGACGTCGCCGAGATCACCACCGCCCGGTGCCGTGCTGTCCTCGGAATGGCGCCTGGCCAGCTCGGCGAAATCGGCTCCGCCCTGCAGTTCGGCGCGCAGCGCGTCGATCTTCGTGCGCGCCGCGCTGCGCTCCTGCGGCGTCGCGTTCGCCCCGACCTTGATCAGGATGTGGCGCGCGCGCGCCGCCTCGGGCTTGTGAAAGCGGTGCATGTTCTGGCGGTAGAAAGCGGCCACCTCGTCGTCGTTCACGGTGGGGGTTCCGGAAGACTTGCGCACCAGCCAGCTTGCGCCCGAGAGCTCGTGCTTGATGACCTCGGCGTAGCTCTTTTCGTCGAACCCGGCGCGCTCTAGCTTGAGCAGGAAAGCGTCGCGCGACCCGAGCTTCGCCTGCATCTGCTGCAACGCCGCCTGCACTTCGGTGTCTGCCGCCACCACGCCGTCGGCCTGGGCCGCCTGCCACAGCACCTCGCGCTCGATCAGCTGGTCGAGCGCCTCGCGCTTGAGCTTCTTGTAGACGCGCGGGTTGATCATCGAGCTGATGTTGCGCCGCTGGCTCGTCAGGTACTCCTCGAAATGGCGCTCGAGCCGCAGGTTGCTGATCGCCACCCCATTGACCCTGGCGGCCACGCCCGGGATGGTCTGCGCCTGTCCGGCGGCCAGGCCCAGAGCCAGAGGTGCGGCCACCAGGCAGGCTCGCAGAATCCGGCGCACCGAGTTCATGGTCTCATTCGATCCGGATGTAGGCGCTCGCCGGCTTGAAGGTGTGCGTTGCCTGATCGACCGCGACGACGTAGCCGCCCATCGCGCCGATGCGCCGGCTCGGGCCGTACGACACCGCCGGCGTGACGGTGGTCTCGAAGCTGAACAGGTTCTCGAGCGCGCCGATCAGCTTCGCGCGGCTCAGGTCGCGGCCGGCGCGCTTGAGCGCTTCCTCGAGCACGAGCAGCGAGGCGTAGGCCGACACCTGCGCCGGTTGGTGGCTGGGCGGCCCGCCCGCCTGGCGCTGGAATGCTCCCAGCGAGGCCGCGCCCTCGCGCGTGATGTCGGCCGGCTGGGTCGGGTAGGACAGGAAAACGCGGTTGCCCAGGGTCGTCGGCAGCATCACGGCGGCGCGCGCGACACGCACGCCTGGCGCCAGCAGGTAGGGCGTCCAGATGGCGTCGCGGATGGGGCCGCCCAGTTGCTCCAGCTCGCCGTTCGTGCCGAGGAACAGC
>JANNKS010000692.1:0-1694 GCA_031396425.1 Rhizobacter sp.
ACTTCATCGAGCGCGGTGCGGTGTTCGTAGGGACCGGGCAGGAAACCCTTGTGAGCCACGTAGATCAGGCGCTCATTCACCTTGGACAAAGCGGCGTAGTCCAGCCCGTACTTGGCCATCGTGCCGGGTTTGAAGTTTTCGGCCACGACGTCGGCGCTCGCCGCGAGCTTGCGCGCCACCGCCGCGCCTGCGGGTTTCTGCAAGTCGATCGCGATGCTCTTCTTGTTGCGGTTGAACATCGGGAAGAACCCAGTTCCGGCGCCGAGCAAGGTGCGCGTGCGATCGCCTTCCAACGGTTCGACCTTGATGACTTCGGCGCCCATATCGGCCAGCACCATGCCGCACGTCGGGCCCATCACCATGTGGGTGAATTCGACGACCCGCAGGCCGGCCAGAGGTTGGGGTGCAGACTCCTGTGCAATCGGCTCAAGCAGACGCCGCGGATCCGGCTCTGCCGGTCCGCCAGCGGCGCCCCCTTGAGGGGGAGCGCCGAAGGCGCTTCGGGGGTGGTTCATTCACGCATCGTCTTCGGCAACCCTGCACGCCAGATCGTGCCGTGCAGAGTCTCGCCCTCCAGCCAGCGCGCGACCTTCGTGCGCAATCCGATCAATGCATCGAAGTCGACTCCGGTGGCCACTCCCATGCTGGCGAACAGATACGCCACGTCTTCGCTGCTGACGTTGCCGCTCGCCCCCGGCGAATGCGGGCAGCCGCCGATGCCGGCCAGGCAAGCGTCGAAACGCCGCACGCCTTGCTGCCACGCGGCGTAAACATTCGCCAGGCCCAGACCACGCGTGTCGTGAAAATGGCCGCAGGCCAGGCGCGCGCCGGCGACCTTGAAGCATTGCTCGAACAAGCGGCTCACCATCAACGGGTCGGCGTAGCCCACGGTGTCGGCCAGGCCGACCTGATCGACTCCCGCGTCACACACGGCGCGCAGCAGGCGCAGCACTTCCGAGGTCTCGACGCGGCCCTGGATCGTGCAGCCAAAGGCCGTGCTCATGCCGACCTCGATGCGGCATGCCGAGCCCGCCGCGTCGCGCGCGTCGCGGATGCGCTCGATCTCGCGCACCACGTCGTCAGGCGTCTTGCGCAGATTCGCCAGGCTGTGCGCATGGCTCGCCGACAGCGGCACGAGCAGCGCGTGCGCGCCGGTGTCGAACGCGCGCTCGGCGCCTTTCAGGTTCGGCACCAGCACCGACACCGTCAGGCCAGGCAGCGTCTTCGCGTAGGCGACGAGTTCGGCGGTGTCAGCCAATTGGGGCAGCAGCCGTGCCGGAACGAACGAGCCGACTTCGATTTCGCGTTGGCCGGCAGAGTAGGCGTCGGCAATCCACTCGATCTTCTGCTGTGTCGGCAGGATGCGCGCGATGCTTTGCAGGCCATCGCGCAAGCCGACTTCGCGGATCGAGACCAGGGAACCGGTGTCAGGTGTCATGGCGGCTACTCTATCGAATCCGGCGCCGCGCGGGCGCTGAAGCGTCAATAGTGCAGAGATGGGGTCGGATCGTCTCAAGCCCAGGACGGCATTGGCATGACGCCATGGCAGGATGCAAGCAATGAAGTTTCTCGTCAAACTCTTCTTCGGCACGCTCGCGCTGGCGCTGCTCAGCGCGGTGGCGGCGGTGTGGCTGGCGTTTGACGACGCACCGCTGCTGCTGCCCGGCAATGAGGTGAGCGTTGCCGACGTCGAG
>JANNKS010000691.1:0-1725 GCA_031396425.1 Rhizobacter sp.
GAAAGCCCAGGGCGAAAACACGATCGACGTGGTGGATGGCCTCAACACCGTCGTTGCAGGCCTCAGGCCGCAGTTACCGGCCGGCGCCGAACTCGAGGTGGTGCGCGACAACTCACGTGCGATTCGCGTTTCGGTCAACAACGTGCAGCGCACCATGCTCGAAGGCGCGGCGCTCACGATCACGATCGTGTTCCTGTTCCTGAATTCGTGGCGCTCGACCGTGATCACCGGCCTGACGCTGCCGATTTCGCTGATCGGCACATTCCTGGTCATGTACGCTTTCGGTTTCACGATCAACATGGTGACGCTGATGGCGCTGAGCCTGTGCGTGGGCCTGCTGATCGACGATGCGATCGTGGTGCGGGAAAACATCGTGCGCCACGTGCAGATGGGCGCAAACGCACGCGATGCCGCGCTCGACGGCACCAGCGAGATCGGCCTGGCCGTGCTGGCCACCACGCTGTCGATCGTCGCCGTGTTCCTGCCGATCGGTTTCATGGGCGGCATCGTCGGCAAGTTCTTCCACGAGTTCGGCATCACGATCGTCGCCGCGGTGCTGATCTCGATGTTCGTCAGTTTCACGCTCGACCCGATGCTCTCCAGCGTCTGGCACGACCCCGCCATTCATGTCGGGGGCCAGGCGCAGCAGGCGGCGTCGTTCTACGATCGCACGATCGGGCGCGTCACCGGCGCGGTCGACCGGTTCTCGAATGGTCTGGGGCGCGTCTACGAAAACATCCTCGGCTGGTCGCTGCGCCATCGGCTCGCAACACTGGGCCTGGCACTGCTCACCTTCCTCGCCAGCTTCGCGATCATTCCGCTGCTCGGCACCGAATTCGTGCCCAAGGCCGACTACTCCGAAACCTTCGTCAACTTCTACACGCCGGTGGGTTCGTCGATCGAAGCCACCGAAGCGAAGGCGCAACAGGTCGAAGCGGTATTGCGCGAACTGCCCGAGGTGCGCTACACGCTCGCCACCATCAACACCGGCCAGGCCGCGGGCAAGATCTACGCGTCGATCCACGTGCGCCTGGTCGACCGCAAGGAACGCCAACTCAACGTCGACCAGCTGTCGGTGCCGCTGCGCGAGCGGCTCGCGCGCGTGCCCGGAATCACCGTCACACACGTGGGCCTGCTCGACGCCGTGGGCGGCGCCAAGCCGGTGCAGGTGTCGATCCAGGGCAGTGACCTGCGCGAACTCGAACGGCTGACGGCGCAACTGCTGCCGCGCCTGCTGACCATTCCCGGCCTGGTCGACCTGGACACTTCGGCCAAACCCAACAAGCCAACGCTGGCGATCACGGTGAAACGCGACGCCGCGTCCGACGCCGGATTGAGTGTGGGTGCGATCACGAACACGCTGCGCGCCTTGATCGCCGGCCAGACGGTTGGCAACTGGCGCGCCGAGGACGACCAGAACTACGACGTGAAGGTGCGCCTCGCCCCTGAAACGCGCGACGCGCCGAGCGACGTTGCGCGCCTCGGCCTGGTGGTCGGCAACAACGCCGACAGTTCGCCGCGCATCGTGCGCATCGCGCAGGTTGCCGACGTGCGCCCCTCCACGGGGGCGAACCAGATAAACCGTCGCGACCTGAACCGCGAGGTGGAAATCACCGCCAATGTGTCAGGCCGCGCGCTCGGCGAGGTCTCGGCTGATATCCGCAAGGTGCTCGAAGACACCGCCTTCGCCCCCGGCTACGGCTTCAAGTTCGGCGGCTCGACGAA
>JANNKS010000699.1:0-1545 GCA_031396425.1 Rhizobacter sp.
CCGGCAAGGAAGTGCCCTTGGGCCAGGGCGGCATCCTGGTCGTCAAGAAGCCCTGGCCCGGCATGATCCGCACCATCTGGGGCGACGCCGAGCGCTTCAAGAAGAGCTACTACCCCGACGATTTCAAGGGCAAGTACTACCTGGCCGGCGATGGCGCCATCCGCGACGAGAAGACCGGCTACTTCACGATCACCGGCCGCATCGACGACGTGCTCAACGTCTCGGGCCACCGCATGGGAACGATGGAAATCGAATCGGCGCTGGTCGCGCACACCGAACTGGTGGCCGAAGCGGCCGTGGTGGGTCGCCCGGACGAAACCACCGGCGAAGCCATCTGCGCCTTCGTCGTGCTCAAGCGCGCGCGCCCGACCGGCGAAGAGGCGAAACGCATCGCGAAGGAACTGCGCGACTGGGTCGGCAAGGAAATCGGCCCGATCGCCAAGCCGAAAGACATCCGCTTCGGCGACAACCTGCCCAAGACGCGCAGCGGCAAGATCATGCGCCGGCTGCTGCGCTCGGTGGCGAAGGGTGAAACCATCACCCAGGACACGTCGACGCTGGAGAACCCGGCCATCCTGGACCAGCTTTCCGAGAAGAACTGAACGCTGCGGCCGGTGCGCCGCCGGTCAGCCGCCCTGTTCAAGCCGCTCCCTATAATCGCGGCCTGTTTGATTGCGGCCAGTCCGGCAGCACTGCGCACCGATGCAACTCGACCCGTCCAGCTTCAAGGCCTATGACATTCGCGGCGTGGTGGGCCAATCCATCGATACCGATTTCGCCGAACAGCTTGGCCGGGCCTTCGGCAGCGAGGCCGTGCTGGCCGGTGAGAAAGCAGTAGCGGTCGGGCGCGACGGGCGTCTCTCGGGCCCCAGCCTGGCCGCAGCGCTGATCCGCGGGCTGGCCTCGACCGGCCTGGACGTGGTCGACATCGGCGCCGTCACGACGCCGATGCTGTACTACGTCGCCGCAACGCGCGGCGCGCATGGCTGCAACAGCGGCATCATGGTCACGGGCAGCCACAACCCGAAAGACTACAACGGCTTCAAGATGGTGCTGGCCGGCCGCGCGATCTACGGCGAGGCGATCCAGGTGCTGCGCAAGCGCATGGAAACCTCCACCTACACCCAGGGTGGCGGGCGCAGCGGCCGCATGGACGGCCTGGCCGAATACACCCACCGCATCACGAGCGACTGCAAACTCGCGCGGCGCATGAAGATCGTGGTCGATTGCGGCAACGGCATTCCGGGCGCGTCGTCACCGGCCATTCTGCGTGCGCTGGGTTGTGATGTGACCGAGCTCTACTCCGAAGTCGACGGCGACTTCCCGAACCACCACCCCGACCCGAGCCAGCCGGCCAACCTGGCCGACCTGATCAGCAGCGTGAAGCGCACCGGCGCCGAACTCGGCCTGGCGTTCTATGGCGACGGTGACCGGCTCGGCGTGGTCACGCGCGAAGGCAACATCATCTTCCCGGACCGCCAGCTGATGCTGTTCGCCACCGACATCCTGCCGCGTCACCCCGGCGCGCCGGTGATCTTCGACGTC
>JANNKS010000718.1:0-2336 GCA_031396425.1 Rhizobacter sp.
ATGCCGAGAAGATCCGCGCCATTGCCGCCAACCTGGGCAAGGCCAATCCGGAGTATGTCCACCCGTTCATGAAGTCCAACGAGGCCAAGGCGGTTGGCATGGTCGTGGTGACGACCGACAAGGGCCTGTGCGGCGGCTTGAATACCAACGTGCTGCGCGCCGTCACCCAGAAGCTCAAGGACGTGCAGACGGCCGGCGGCTCGTCGCAGGCGGTGGCCATCGGCAACAAGGGCTTCAACTTCCTGAACCGCATCGGTGCCAAGGTCGTCAGCCATGCCACCCAGCTGGGTGACGCGCCGCTGCTCGACAAGTTGATCGGCCCGGTCAAGGTGATGCTCGACGCCTTTGTCGACGGCAAGGTCGATGCGGTCTACCTCTGCTACACCCGGTTCATCAACACGATGAAGCAGGAACCGACGATCGAGCAGTTGCTGCCCTTGTCGGCAGAGCGACTGACCCAGACGGCAGCGGAGAAGTCGCAATACGCCTGGGACTATCTGTACGAACCCGACGCAGAGACCGTGATCGATGAGCTCTTCACGCGCTACATCGAAGCGCTGGTGTTCCAGGCGGTCGCCGAGAACATGGCATCGGAACACGCGGCCCGCATGGTGGCGATGAAAGCCGCCACCGACAACGCCGGCAACCTGATTGCCGAACTCAAGCTCGTCTACAACAAGACGCGCCAGGCAGCCATCACCAAAGAACTCTCCGAGATCGTCGGCGGTGCCGCCGCGATCAGCGGCTGACCTCAGCCGCCCTCCGAACCGAACACCGTATTGACGATTGAAGGAAAGCGAAAATGGCGAATACCCAGACCCAGGGCAAGATCGTGCAGTGCATCGGCGCCGTCGTCGACGTCGAATTCCCGCGCGAACACATGCCGCGTGTCTACGACGCACTCAAGCTCGACGGCTCGGCGCTGACGCTGGAGGTCCAGCAACAGCTAGGCGACGGCGTCGTGCGCACCATCGCCCTCGGTTCCTCCGACGGCCTGCGGCGCGGCCTGATGGTCAGCAACACCGGCAAGGCCATCACTGTGCCGGTGGGCAAGGCGACGCTGGGGCGCATCATGGACGTGCTGGGCAATCCGATCGATGAACGTGGCCCGGTCGACCAGACTCTCACTGCATCCATCCACCGCAAGGCGCCGACCTACGACGAGTTGAGCCCGTCGCAGGAACTGCTCGAAACCGGCATCAAGGTGATCGACCTGATCTGCCCGTTCGCCAAGGGCGGCAAGGTGGGCCTGTTCGGTGGTGCCGGGGTCGGCAAGACCGTCAACATGATGGAACTCATCAACAACATCGCCAAGGCGCACTCGGGTCTGTCGGTGTTCGCCGGCGTGGGTGAACGCACCCGTGAAGGCAACGATTTCTACCATGAGATGGCCGACTCCAAGGTGGTTGACCTCGACAACCTGCCGGCGTCCAAGGTGTCGATGGTCTACGGCCAGATGAACGAGCCGCCGGGCAACCGCCTGCGTGTCGCGCTGACCGGCCTGACGATTGCCGAATCGTTCCGCGACGAGGGCCGCGACGTGCTGTTCTTCGTCGACAACATCTACCGCTTCACACTCGCCGGCACCGAGGTGTCTGCGCTGCTGGGCCGCATGCCTTCCGCGGTGGGCTACCAGCCGACGCTGGCGGAAGAAATGGGCCGGTTGCAGGAGCGCATCACGTCGACCAAGGTTGGCTCGATCACGTCGATCCAGGCCGTCTACGTGCCCGCCGACGACTTGACCGACCCGTCGCCAGCCACCACCTTCGCCCACCTGGACGCCACGGTGGTGCTGTCGCGCGATATCGCGTCGCTGGGCATCTATCCGGCGGTCGACCCGCTCGACTCGACATCGCGTCAGGTCGACCCGAACGTCGTCGGCGAAGACCACTACACGACCACCCGCGCCGTTCAGGGCACGCTGCAGCGCTACAAGGAACTGCGCGACATCATCGCGATCCTGGGCATGGACGAGTTGTCGCCGGACGACAAGCTGGCCGTGGCGCGCGCGCGCAAGATCCAGCGCTTCCTGTCGCAGCCCTTCCACGTCGCCGAAGTGTTCACCGGCACGCCGGGCAAGTACGTGCCACTGAAAGAAACGATTCGGGGTTTCAAGATGATCGTGGCTGGCGAGTGCGACCATCTCCCCGAACAGGCGTTTTACATGGTCGGCACGATCGACGAGGCCTTCGAGAAGGCCAAGAAGATCCAATAGTGGCCTCGCTCCGTAGCGCCTTCGGCGCTCCCCCCATGGCCCCAAACGGGGCCACTTCGTGGCCCTTGGGGCGCCGCCAACGGCCCGGCAAAGCCGTTTCCGCGGCGTGCGCCTGGATTCG
>JANNKS010000741.1:0-5667 GCA_031396425.1 Rhizobacter sp.
GGCCATGTTGATCTGGGTACCGCGCTTCTGGTTCGCAAGCGTCATCACCGGCCCCACATAGTCTTGCGGCATGTACAGGTGCACCGTGACGATGGGTTCGCGAATCTCGTGAATGCGGCCGGCATCGGGCATCTTCGACGGGTTTTCGATCAGCATGACCTCGTGGTTGCCGAGTTCGACCTGGTAGACCACGCTGGGCGCGGTGGTGATCAGGTCCTGATCGAACTCGCGCTCCAACCTCTCCTGCACGATCTCCATGTGCAGCAGGCCGAGGAACCCGCATCGAAAGCCGAAACCCAGCGCCTGGCTGACTTCGGGTTCATAGCGCAACGACGAGTCGTTGAGCTTGAGCTTTTCAAGCGCATCACGAAGCTGTTCATATTCGCTTGCTTCGGTGGGGTACAAACCGGCGAAGACCTGCGGCTGGATCTCCTTGAAGCCTGGAAGCGCCTGGCTGGCGACACCGAGGTTGTTGGGCAGCTTCTTCTCCAGCGTCACCGTGTCACCGACCTTGGCTGCCTGCAGTTCGCGGATGCCGGCAATGACAAAGCCGACCTCGCCCGCCTGCAGCGATTCGCGCGGAACGGACTTAGGCGTGAACACGCCCAGCTGCTCCGCCCCATAGCAGGCATCGCTGGCCATCAGGCGGATGCGTTCGCCGCGCGACAGCGAACCGTCGACCACGCGCACCAGCATCACCACGCCGACGTAGTTGTCGAACCAGGAGTCGATGATCATGGCGCGCAGCGCCGCCTTCGGGTTGCCGCGCGGTGCCGGCATGCGGTGGATGACGGCCTCGAGGATGTCGTCGATGCCTTCGCCGGTCTTGGCGCTGCAGGGAATGGCGTTTTCGGCGTCGATGCCGATCACGTCCTCGATCTCTTCTTTCGCGCGCGCCGGGTCGGCCTGCGGCAGATCCATCTTGTTGAGCACCGGCACCACTTCGACACCGAGTTCGATCGCGGTGTAGCAGTTGGCGACCGTTTGGGCTTCGACGCCCTGGCTGGCGTCAACCACCAGAAGTGCACCTTCGCACGCCGACAGAGAACGACTCACCTCGTAGGAGAAATCGACATGGCCCGGGGTATCGATCAGGTTGAGGCTGTAGGTCTCGCCATTGCGGGCGGTGTAGCTCAACGCCGCCGTCTGCGCCTTGATCGTGATGCCACGCTCGCGTTCGATATCCATCGAATCGAGCACCTGCGCTTCCATCTCGCGGTCACTCAAGCCCCCGCAGCGTTGAATCAGGCGGTCGGCCAGGGTGCTCTTGCCGTGGTCGATGTGGGCAATGATCGAGAAGTTTCGGATATGGTCCATGCTGATGGTGGATGCCTCACACTGAATTCACAACGACGAAGTCGTCGCGTTGGAGGCTCAAATCGCGCAGCGATGTGAAGGCCCGCAGGGCCGTGCCGCAAACAAAAAAAAGGCACGTCAAAGAGCCGACGCGCCTTCCAACAAAACGTATGGCAACTGCTTGTTGGGCCTTCATTGTAGCCACAAGGACCCGCCGCAAAACCGCGCCATTGCTTGATTTCTCGCCGTTGCGGGCGGCCAACATCGAAATCTATCAACAACTTATGCACAGACCCCTGTGGAGTTTCTGGGGACAGTTTTCGGGCCGTTGATTTCAATACAGTTTTCGAAATGGTCGCATCAGACAACCCACTGATTGTAGCTTCCGGCTCGGTGCACGGACCGAATACACCCGCCGATGTAAGCGACCACCAACAATTCTCAAGCGCCGAAAGGAACTGCCGGAGGCCATCGCGGACCAAAAAGAAGCGCTGCACTCCCACATCGTGGAAAGACCCGCCAGACGGGTCGGGTGTCCGATCCGAGACCCGCCGGAAACGCGGCGTCAGCGCGCTGGCTTGATGACAATGAAATTGGCCGCGTCGCCGCGCCTGACGAGAACTGTCACGGCACGGCTCTTGTCGAGCTTTGCGACCACGCTCTCGAATTGTTTGGCGGATGTGATTTCGGCGTTGTCGACCGACAGGATCACGTCACCTTCGCGCAGGCCGGCACGCGCTGCAATACCATCCGCGGACTCCACGCGCACGCCGCTCTTGATCTTGAGTTCACGCTTCTGTGCGTCGCTCAGGTCGGCAACGACCAAGCCCATGGCTTCGACGTTCGCCTTCGGCTTGGTTTCCCCCCGCTCGGTGGTGCGGGTCGTGCGTTCGGCTTCCACTTCGGCCACCGTCACGGAGAAGTCGCGATAGGCGCCACGCCGGAAGACCTGCAAAGCCGCCTTGGTGCCTGGCTTCACACCGCCGACGATGCGCGGCAGATCGCCGGATTTTTCGATCGCCTTGCCGTCGAACTTGGTGATGATGTCGCCGGCTTCGACGCCCGCCTTGTCGGCCGGGCCACCCGACTCGACGCTTCGTACCAGCGCGCCCATCGGCTTGCCCAGACCGATCGACTCAGCCACTTCCTTCGTGACCTGATCGATGCTCACCGCGATGCGGCCTCGAATCACGCGGCCACTGACTCGCAACTGATCCGAGACCCGATTCGCCTCATCGATGGGAATGGCGAACGAGATGCCCTGATAGCCGCCCGAGCGGCTGTAGATCTGGGAGTTGATGCCCACCACTTCACCGCGCATGTTGATCAGCGGGCCACCCGAGTTGCCGGGGTTGATCGCAACGTCAGTCTGAATGAGGGGCAGGAATTCGCCGGTATCACGAGACTTTGCGCTCACGATGCCCGCCGTGACGGTGTTCTCCAAACCGAACGGCGATCCGATGGCAATGACCCACTCACCCACCTTGAGGCGGTTGACATCGCCCAGACGTACCGTGGGCAGTCCGGTGGCTTCGATCTTGAGCAAGGCGACGTCGGAACGCTTGTCCGCGCCGATCGGCTTGGCCTTGAACTCACGCTTGTCGGTGAGCGTGACGATCACTTCCTCGGCACCGTCAACCACGTGCGCGTTCGTCATCACGTAGCCATCGGCGCTCAGGATGAAGCCCGAGCCCACGCCGCGTTGTTGCGGCTCCCCATCGGGCGCCTGGCGAGGGCCGCGTGGCGAAGGCTGGTTGGGCACTGGCAGCCCGAACCGACGGAAGAATTCCAGCATGTCTTCGTCGACTTCCGGTCCGGCGCCGCCACGCGCTGCCACCCTGGACCGCTCGAGGGTGCGAATGTTCACCACGGCCGGCCCGACCTTCTCGACCAAATCAGTGAAATCGGGCAGCGATTGGGCGTGCACCGAATGTACTGTCGCGAATGAAAAAAGTGTCACCGCCAACACCAAACCCCAGGCTCGACCCCAGGTTGCCCGGCGCACATTCGCGGTGGCAAAAAACGTTATGACTTGCATTTCAATGTGCCTCGATCAAAAGGAAAAGATGAGCAACCCGCGGCGCGGTGGCCCCAGCAGCTAACGAGTTCGCTCCAACCCGCTGGCGAACGCCCGCAGCGTGGCGACCGGAACATCGCCGACGACTGTGATCCACCAGCCACCTTGGCGCACCATCAAGGTCTGCGTCGCGCCAATCGACGTGAGCAAAGGCTTGGCGTGGCGGTCTGCATGGAACGGCTCGATGAATACTGAAACATGCGTCAGGCCATCCGAATAGATGGCCTGCACAACCTCCGGGTAAGCGGTGCCTACTGTGGCCAGGGCCGCGCCTCCGATTGGTCGACGCACACAACTCACCTGCCGAAAGCCCGGCACGGTGAGTTGCATCGCCCAGCCTTCGGATTCGAGCCGGGTGGGTGTCAGCACGGGCCGCACCACCCGATAACCGTCGAGCCGCCGCATCGGTTGCAGGACGGCGTCAAACTGCGGCCGAATGCCGATCGCCACGTCGGAGAATGCGGCGGTCTCAAGAATCTCCATTCGTTCACCCAGAACGTCGGAGCGCAACAACAGGCCAGAGGCTTTGTCGGCCCACAAGCGAAAGCCGTATCGGTGCGCATCTCGGGGACGCACCCAAAGCACATCCGCTTCGCGGCCGGCAATGCGCTCGCCCGCCTGGATCTGAACTTCGTAGACATCCTGGATGTGATCGTCTCCGGCTTGCAGCAGGGCTGGAAAGGTCGACAACAGATCACGCTGTTCGAGCAGTGCAACCCGGCTCGCCGGCCAAAGCGTGTGCACCACGTCGTTGTGTCGAAACACCTGGCGCGCGGGCCCATCAAGCGACTCGATGCGTTCGAACTGGTTGCGGCCATCGCAGAAGTGCGCAATGCGCGCACTCGAGACCGAGCCGCCACCACTGACCACAAAGGTGCCCTGGAAATTGCGGTGGTTCGCCGCCTCGTGGATGCGCATCAACCAGGAACGCACCTCGCGCGGCGCGGCCGGCGGCTCGCCTTGAGCCGCGTGGAACGGGGCGAGCGCAACGATCAACAATCCGAGCGCAAACAGGGGACGGATCAACATACGGGTGCGGCGTTCAACGGTTCGAAGCGTCAGCGGTTGCACCGCGCAGAAACGATGAAGGAACACCGAGCGCGGAACTTCCCGAAAAACCCTTGTGGGCCTCCAGATAGCGGTCAAGCCGGGAGTCACGTATCAACTTGCCATCGGCAAGCAAGGCCGCAGGTTCACGGCCTGCAGTGCGAGCAATGCCGTCCGGCAAGGCCGCAATGGAGGACTGGCCATCGGCGCGAGCCAGACTCGGCGCCGGCGTGCCCGGCTCTGCGGTCGGGCCGCGCAGCATGAACAACACGCCAGCCACGGCCGCAAACCCGGCCGCAACGGCAGCGCCCGTGCCCCAGCCCCACGATCTGCGCACGCGCTGTTGTGCCGGTGCTGGGTCCCGCGCCTGCGCAAGTGTTGAAGCCGGAGCAAGAACGACCGGCTCATTGACCAGCCGCTCACGCAACCGTGCCAAACACGCTCGGTCGCGCCCCGGGACACTGGCCAGATCTTCCGATCGCAGCACGTCACCAATCAGGTGGTAGACGTGCCAGGTCTCCTGAGCGGGCATATCTGCACGCCAGCGCGCGCACACACGGGCGACGCTGGCGTCATCCAGTTCACCGTCGGCCAGCGCTGAAAGCTGCTCGGCGTCTTGTTCAGAGGGGTTCGACATCTTCAGCTCCCACAGGCATGGAGTGGTTTAACGGCATTCACCAGCGATCACCCTCGCGGGTACCCAACAACGGCCGCAGGCGTTCCGCGATCGCCTCGCGAGCGCGGAAGATGCGGGACCGCACGGTACCGATTGGACAATCCATCAACTCGGCAATCTCTTCGTAGCTCAGGCCTTCGATCTCGCGCAGCGTGATCGCCTGACGCAAGTCGTCGGACAAGGCTTCGATGGCAAAGTTCACCGCTGCAGCGATTTGCTTGCTGGCCAGTACCGCGTCGGGCGTTTCGCCGTCGCTTAGTTCGTTCTCGACCCGGGTCGTTTCGTCGTCGTCGTCGCGCGAAGCGCGTGCCGACTCCATCACCAGCGGGTCGCGCTTGAGCTCCATCAGCGCCTTTTTCGCGGTGTTCACGGCAATCCGGTAGAGCCAGGTGTAGAAGGCACTTTCACCACGAAACTTCGGGATCGCGCGATAGGCACGAAGGAACGTTTCCTGGGCGATGTCGGGCACCAGGTCGACGTCGCGCACCATCCGGCCGATGAGCCGCTCGATGCGGCGCTGGTACTTGACCACGAGCATCTCGAAAGCCTTCACGTCGCCGAGCTTGACGCG
>JANNKS010000766.1:0-8936 GCA_031396425.1 Rhizobacter sp.
CTTGTGAATGATCGCGGGGTAACCGTGGAACGCGAAGATGACCGGCTTGTCCTCGGTGAACAGCGCATCGAACTCGTGGTCCGACAGGCCGTGGGGATGTTCCGACGGCGGCTGCAGCACCATCAGGTCGACGACGTTGACGAAGCGGATGCGGATGTCGGGCACATAACTGCGCAGCAAGGTCACGGCGGCCAGCGCCTCCAGCGTCGGCACGTCGCCGGCGCAGGCCATCACGACGTCGAGCTCCTTCGCGTCATCACCCGCGTCGTTGCTGGCCCACTGCCACACGCCCGCGCCCGCTGCGCAATGGCGAATTGCCGCGTCGATGTCCAGCCACTGCGGCGCGGGCTGCTTGCCGGCGATGATGAGGTTGACGTAGTTGCGGCTGCGCAAGCAGTGGTCGGCCACCGACAGCAGGGTGTTGGCGTCCGGCGGCAGGTAGATGCGCACCACTTCGGACTTCTTGCTCGCGACGTGGTCGATGAAGCCCGGGTCCTGGTGCGAAAAGCCGTTGTGGTCCTGCCGCCAGACGTGTGATGTCAGCAGGTAGTTCAACGATGCGATGGGCTCGCGCCACGGGATCTGGTTGCACACCTTCAGCCACTTGGCGTGCTGGTTGAGCATCGAGTCGATGATGTGGATGAAGGCCTCGTAGCAAGAGAACAGGCCGTGGCGCCCAGTCAGCAGATAACCTTCGAGCCAGCCCTGGCACAGATGCTCGCTGAGCACCTCCATCACCCGGCCGTCGGAACTGAGGTGGTTGTCGCCCTCTTGCGCATCGGCCATCCAGGCCTTGCCCGCCACCTCGTAGATGGCTTCGAGCCGGTTGGATGCGGTCTCGTCCGGGCCGAAGACCCTGAAGTTGGCGGCGTTGAGGTTGAGCTTCATGACCTCACGCAGAAAGGTGCCCAGCACGCGTGTGGCTTCTGCCTCCGCACCGCCCGGCTGCGGTACCGCCACGGCATGCTCGGCGAAGCGCGGCATGGCCAGCGGTTGCAACAGCGCGCCACCGTTGGCGTGCGGGTTGCTGCCCATGCGCCTGTAGCCGGTGGGCGCCAGCTCGGCGAGTTCTTCGAGGAACTTGCCTTGTTCGTCGAACAGCTCTTGCGGCCGATAACTCTTCAGCCAGTCTTCGAGCTGCCGCACATGCGCGGGCGTCTTGAAGCTGGCAATCGGCACCTGGTGCGAACGCCAGGTGGCTTCGACCGGCTTGCCATCGACGAACTTCGGACCGGTCCAGCCCTTGGGCGTGCACAAGACGATCATCGGCCAGCGCGGGCGCGTCGGTGTTTGTGTTGCGGCCAGCGCTCGCGCTTCGCTCTGGATGGCGCGGATTTGTGCCAGAACCAAGTCCAGCGTTCGGGCCAGCAATTGATGCACCAGCGCGGGGTCGTCGCCCTCGACGAAGTGTGGCTCGTGGCCGTAGCCGCGCAAGAGGTCGGTCAGCTCCTGGCGGCTGATGCGTGCCAGCACTGTGGGGTTGGCGATCTTGTAGCCGTTGAGGTGCAGGATCGGCAGCACGGCACCGTCGCGCGCCGGGTTCACGAACTTGTTGGAATGCCAGCTGGCCGCCAGCGCGCCGGTTTCGGCCTCGCCGTCGCCAACGACGCAGGCGACGATCAGGCCCGGGTTGTCGAAGGCCGCGCCATAGGCGTGGACCAGTGAATAGCCGAGTTCACCACCTTCGTGGATCGACCCGGGAACCTCGGGCGAGACGTGGCTGGGCACGCCGTACGGCCAGGAGAACTGGCGAAACAGCCGTTGCATGCCGTGGCGGCTGCGCTCGATGGCTGGGTAGTGCTCGGTGTAGGACCCTTCGAGATAAGTCTGTGCCACCAGCCCAGGGCCGCCGTGCCCAGGGCCGATGACGTACATCATGTTCAGGTCGTTGTCCTTGATCAGGCGATTCAGGTGCACGTACATGAGGTTCAGGCCCGGCGTCGTGCCCCAGTGCCCCAGCAGGCGCGTCTTGATGTGCGCCAGCGTCAGCGGAACTTCGAGCAGGGGGTTGTCTTGCAAATAGATCTGCCCAACCGACAGGTAATTTGATGCACGCCAGTAAGCGTTCATCTTCAGCAGCAGGTCGGGGCTCAGGACATCAGGCATGGTGGGCTTTCAGGCAGCGATGGGATTCATGAATCAGAGACTGGCGCAATGGCTGCATCGACGATGACTTGTGCGTCTTGCAAGATGCGCTGAAGGTGAAGTGCGCCGTTGAAGGTCTCGGCATAGATCTTGTAGATGTCTTCGGTGCCCGAGGGGCGTGCCGCGAACCAGCCACTGGCGGCGATGACCTTGATGCCACCGATGGGCGCAGCGTTGCCCGGCGCCTTGTCGAGGATGCTCTCGATCCTTTCACCTGCCAGTTGACCGGAAGACACCTGCCGCGGTGTCAACCCCGCCAGGCGTCTCTTCTGTTCGGCAGTCGCGGGCGCCTCCACCCGGTCCGCCACCGGGCTGCCGAATTCGGCCGCCAGGGTTTCATACAGCGCGCCGGGGTCGTGGCCTGTGCGCGCGGTGATCTCGGCCGAGAGCAGTGCCGCCGTGATGCCGTCCTTGTCGGTGGTCCACACGGTGCCGTCGTGGCGCAGGAATGAAGCCCCCGCACTTTCTTCGCCGCAGAAGCCGAGCGAACCTTCATGCAGGCCGTCGACGAACCATTTGAAGCCCACCGGCATCTCGTGCAGCACGCGGCCGAGCCGGGCCGCGAGGCGGTCGATCAGCCGGGTGCTGACCACCGTCTTGCCGATGCCCACCCGCGGCGCCCACTGCGGCCGGTGCTGGAACAGGTAGTCGATGGCCACCGCCAGGTAATGGTCCGGCGCCATCAGGCCGGCGCCCGGGGTGACGATGCCGTGGCGGTCGTGGTCGGTGTCGCAGGCGAAGGCGATGTCGAAGCGGTCCTTCAAGCCCTGCAGCCGCCGCATCGGGTACTTCGACGAGGGGTCCATCCGGATCTTGCCGTCCCAGTCGAGCGTCATGAAGCCGAAGGTCGGGTCCACCACGTCGCTGACCACCGTAAGGTCCAGGCGATAAAGCTCGGCGATGGCGGCCCAGTAGTGAACGCCGGCGCCGCCCAGCGGATCAACGCCCATGCGGACCTTGGCGTTGCGGATCACGTCCATGTCGATCACCCTGGCGAGGTCGCCGACATACGCGCTCAGGTAATCGTGGCGGCGCGTGGTTGCGGCCTGCAGCGCCTGGGGGTGCGGCATTCGATGCACGCCGTGATGGCGCGTTTCGAGGAAGACATTGGCAGCGGCTTCGATCCCGGCCGTGATGTCGGCACCGGCCGGTCCGCCGTGCGGCGGGTTGTACTTGAAGCCGCCATCGCGCGGCGGGTTGTGCGACGGCGTCATGATGATGCCGTCGGCGGGCCTGTCATCGCGCCCGCGGTTGTAGCCCAGGATCGCATGCGAGACGGCCGGCGTCGGCGTGTATTCATTGCCCGCTGCCAGCATCACATCGACGCCATTGGCGGCCAGCACTTCGAGCGCGCTGGCACATGCCGGCTCCGACAGCGCATGCGTGTCGATGCCCAGAAAAAGCGGCCCACTGATGCCCAGGGCCTTGCGGTGGTTGCAGATCGCCTGCGTGATGGCCAGCACATGCCATTCGTTGAACGACCGGTCGAACGCCGAGCCGCGGTGACCCGAGGTACCGAATGCAACGCGCTGCGCAGCCACGGTGGGGTCGGGTTGGTCGGCGTGGTAGGCGGCGACGAGCGCGGTCGTGTCGATTCGCATCGAGGCAGGCGCCGGCTTGCCGGCAAGCGGGTTGATCCTGCTGGTCATTCGGTCGCTATGCCGGGCCTGCGTGCCGCGCGCGCTGTTCCCTGGCCGCAGCGTTCATGGCGTTGCTCCGGCCAGGGCCCTGTCGCAGACGATGGTCATAGCGGATGCTCCGCTGGCGCGGCTCTGGCCGTGGCCGGTGTCGTTGCCGCGGGCGTTGCGGCTATTGCTGCAGATGCCGGGCTCTTGTCCCTGATCCTTGCCAGCAGCCCACCCCAGGATTTGGCGAACGCCAGTACGCCGTCGCGCTGCAGCTGCGCGGCAAGCGCTTCGTCATCGACGCCTTCGCGCCTGAATTCTTCCAGCACCGCTTCGGCAAAGCCGCCGTCGGCAGGCAGGGTGGCACCGGGCTGGCCGTGGTCCGCGAAGGCCAGCAAGGTCTTCTCGGGGATGGTGTTGATCGTCTGCGGTGCTGCCAGCGCCTCCACATACAGCGTGTCACGCGCGGCAGGGTCTTTGGTGCCGGTGCTGGCCCACAGCAGGCGCTGCGGGCGGGCGCCTGCCGCGGCCAGCGTGCGCCAGCGCGCGGAGGCCAGCAGCTCGCAATGCGCCTTGTAGCAGCTCATGGCCACGGCGATGCCCAGGCGGTTGTGAAACGGCGGCGAGATCTCCTGCTTCACCGCAGCGTCCCAGCGGCTGACGAACAGCGATGCGATGGATTGAACCCTGGGCGACAGACCTGCATTGACGCGGCGCTCGATGACGCGCAGGTAAGCCTCGGCCGCCGCCAAGTAGTGTTCGCGCGAGAACAGCAAGGTCACGTTGATCGGCACGCCGTCGAAGATGGACTGCTCGATGGCCGGCAGGCCTTGCGGTGTGCCGGGAATCTTGATGAACAGGTTGGGCCGCGCGGCCCGCGCGTGCAGTTGCGCGGCGGCGCGGACGGTCCCGGCCGTGTCACCCGCCAGCAGCGGTGAGACTTCGAGCGAGACCCAGCCATCGATGCCGTCGCTGGCGTCAAAGACGGGCCTGAACAAGTCGGCGGCCCGCGTCAGGTCCTGCAGCGCCAGCTCGAAGAAGATGCCCTCTTCCGACAACCCGCGCTCGGCCAGTGCCTGGACCGTGGCGTCATAGCTGGCGCCGCTGCCGATGGCGTGCTCGAAGATCGTCGGGTTGGATGTCAACCCGGTCACCGACAGATCTGCGATGTAGCGCGCCAGCGTGCCGCTGTCCAGCAAGTCGCGCGTGATGTTGTCGAGCCACAGGCGCTGGCCCAGGTCGTGCAGCTTTCGGGTGTTGGCGTTCATGGTGTTTCCTTCGGCGCGCGAATGTCGCGCATGTCGCTGATGTCGAACTGGAGCAGATCGCCGATGCGCTCGATGGCGATGTCGGCGGGTGTGTACTTGGCAACGGCGGCCGGGTCCAGCGCGTAGTGGCCCTGGCGCGGGAAGACGGTGGTCAGGCGGCCTTGCATGAAAGCTTTCATGGCCGCCAGGATGCGCAGCTTGTCGTCGACCATCACGTAGTGCCGGGCTGGGAAATGGCGCTGCACGGCATCCAGCATCTGCTCCTTGTGGATGTAGATCAGAACCCGGCCGGCCACTGCATCCCAAAGCCCCGAACGCTGGATCTTGCGCGGCTGGAACACCACGTCGCCATCGGTCAGGATCACCGTGGGCCCGCTCGCGTTCAGGCGCCGGATGACGTCCAGCGCGTGCGGGTACAGGCGATCGGCGAAGGGGTAGTCGACCAGAAAGCCCGACATCTTCAGCAAGCGCATCTCGGCACCCGGCAGAGGCTCGGCATCGAGCCGCCAGCGCTGCAGTGCGCCCAGGTAGTCGGCGTAGCCGAGTTCGCCGCGCAGCGCTTCGAAGTGGGCCCAATAGCGGCCTGCGGTGACGGCGCCGAAGTCCTGCTCCAGATGCGCTCGCAGTTCGGCAATGACGCGGTCGTTGTCGAGCAGCGTGTTGTCCACATCGAGCAGAAATACGGTGTCGTGCGGCACTGTCATGGGCAAGCTTCTTCGGGTGCCGGTTGATGCCAGCCGCCATCCCCAGCCGTCAGCGCGTCGGCCTCGCCCGGGCCCCAGGTGCCCAGTTCGTAGCCGACCACGGGGGAGTGGTTGACCAGCACCGGTTCGACCACGGCCCATGCCGCTTCGACCGTTTGCTGATCGCTGAACAGCGCGCCGTCGCCCACCATCGCGTCGCCCAGCAGGCGTTCATAGGGCAGTTCGTCGCTGGCGCCGCTTTCGCAGAGATAGAGCTCGCGCTGGTCGCCGACGAATCCCTTGCCAACGCGTTTGACGCGGGCCGCCAGTGCGATGGACGAGGTCGGCGCGAGCCTGAAGCGAAAGTGGTTGGCGCGGCCGTCGGCCGGCGCCGAGTCTGCGAACAAGGCCTGCGGTGGCGGTTTCAGTTGCACCAGCACCTCGGCCGCGGTTTGCGCCAACCCCTTTCCCGAACGCAGGTACCAGGGCACGCCGGCCCAGCGCCACGAGTCGATGAACAGCCGCAGCGCGCAGAAGGTCTCGACATCCGAGTCGGCCGCCACGTCGCGCTCGTTGCGGTAACCCGCGTACTGCCCGCGCACCAGGTCGTCGGGAACCAGCGGCCGCATGGCCTGGAAGACGCCCGCCTTTTCGCCGTGCACCGCGCCGTACCCGCGATAGGGCGGGGGCTCCATCGCGAGCAGCGCGACGATTTGGAACAGGTGGTTCTGCACCACGTCGCGCAGTGCACCCGCAGTCTCGTAGAACGCGCCGCGGCCGGCGACGCCGAAACTCTCAGCCAACGTGATCTGCACGCTGGCCACGAAGTTGCGGTTCCAGACGGGTTCGAGAAACGCATTGGCGAAGCGGAAATACAGGAGGTTCATGATGGCCTCCTTGCCCAGATAGTGGTCGATGCGGAAGATCGAGCGTTCGGGGAAGTGCGCCTTCGCGATGCGACTGAGTGCGCGCGCCGAAGCCAGATCGCGACCGAAGGGCTTCTCGACGATGACGCGCGCGTTCTCGGCCAGGCCGGCGGCGCCCAGGCTGGTGATCACGGCCTCGAACGCCGTTTGCGGAATCGCCAGGTAATGCACCGGCCGTTGTGCACCCGCCAGTGCTGACTTGATCGCGGTAAAGGTGGCCGGGTCGTTGTAGTCGCCGCTGACGTAGGTGAGCAGCGACAGCAGCCGGTCGATCACGGCCGGGTCGCGCGCCGCACCGGCCTGGTTCAGGCTGTCGGTGACGCGTGCCTGCGATTGCGCGACAGTCCACTTCGACGACGCCACGCCGATCACCGGGACCTTCAGCGTGCCCTTGCTGACCATCGCGTAGAGCGCGGGGAATATCTTCTTGTGCGCAAGGTCTCCGGTGACGCCGAAGATGACGATGGCGTCGGACGGCAGCTCGGCGCCGGGTTCGTCTTGCGGCTTGGAGTTCACTTCACGCCTCCGGCCCGGCCCTGGGGTCTCTCAGACGGCGCCGAACCAGGCCATCGCCCATCCGACCCCATCCGATCATGGCTGTTTGTAATGCTCTGCTCCGTGGAGGCGCGCGGCAACCCGCCGCGCTGGCCCAACCGGCGCGGCTGCCGCTGTTGTTGTCCGCGTCAGGATGCGCTTGACTCAAAGCGCGTGTCGGTGCGCTAACGCACTCGCCGAACCGAAGCCGATTACCTTGCGCCGAGACGGTTGTGTCTGCTGACGCACAGACGTGGGTCAAAGGCCTATGTAAGGTCAGTGGAGCCGCGTCAACAGTCCTCCTATGTTCACCGCCGCAGGCAGCTTGCCGGGCCACACCGAGAAGTTGCGTGTTGAAAGGAAGGCAGTGAGTCAGATTGCTTGTGCGGTCGCGAGGGGCGCCGCCACGACGTCGAACACGCGGACGCCGGAATGAAGATCAATTCTTGGGTGCAGGCATGATTGAGCTGGCCGCAGCCGCTGCAGACAGCGCGGGCGGCACGGGCAACCACCAACGCAGCGTCGATGCCGAGTTGCATGAGCTGCAGCGCCAGACGTTCGGCTTTTTCCAACACGAAACGAATCCCGCCAACGGGCTGGTCATCGACAAGACAGCGCCCGACTGGCCGGCCAGCATAGCCGCCACCGGATTGGCGCTGGCCTGCTACCCGGTGGGCGTGGAACGCGGCTTCATGTCGCGGGCGGCGGCAGTGCAGCGCACGCTGACCACACTGCGATTCTTCTCGCACAGCCCGCACGGCCCGGAGCCCGACGCCACCGGATACCAGGGCTTTTACTACCACTTTCTCGACCTGCAGACGGGGAGGCGCGCCTGGCATTGCGAACTGTCCACCGTAGACACCGCCTTCCTGCTCGCCGGTGCATTGACGGCGGCCAGGTACTTCGACGCCGACAGTGCCGACGAGGCTGAAATCCGCACGCTGGGTGACTCGCTCTATCGCCGGGCCAATTGGCAATGGGCACAAGACGGTGGAGCCACCGTGACGCACGGCTGGAAGCCCGAGAGCGGCTTTCTTCCCTACCGATGGGAAGGCTACGACGAGGCGCTGCTGTTGTACGCGCTGGGTTTGGGTTCACCGACTTATCCGCTGCCCGAGCGCAGCTATGCGGCCTGGGCTTCCACGTACCGGTGGGAACATTGTTATGGGCAGGACTACCTGTATGCCGGCTCGCTGTTCACCCACCAGTTGTCGCATGTGTGGATCGACTTTCGCGGCATCCAGGATGCGTTCATGCGCGACAAGGGTATCGACTACTTCGAGAACAGCCGTCGCGCGACGCTGGTGCAACAACGGTATGCCATCGAGAACCCACTCGCCTTCAAGAGCTACGGAAGCCATTGCTGGGGCATCACCGCCAGTGAAGGCCCGGGCCCCGGCCGCATCACCATCAACGGCAACGAACGCGAGTTGTTCGACTACGTGGCGCGCGGTGTGCCCTACGGCCCCGACGATGGCACTCTCGCCCCGTGGGCGGTGGTGGCGTCGCTGCCGTTCGCACCCGAAATCGTATTGCCCGCCATCGACTATTGCATCTACCAGGCCAAGCTGACCCAACTCAATTCTTATGGGTTCAAGGCGTCCTTCAATCCTTCGCACCCGGGCGAGCCTGGCAACTTGTATGGCTGGTGGGTGTCACCGTGGCATTTCGGGATCAACCAGGGGCCGATCATTCTGATGATCGAAAACCATCGCTCGGGCTTGCTGTGGCAATTGATGCGAGCCTGCCCGCCCA
>JANNKS010000016.1:0-1721 GCA_031396425.1 Rhizobacter sp.
GCGTCGTCGAAGCCGGTGACTTCACCGTCGACGAGAAGTCGCACCAGGTCTACCTCACCGAGGCCGGTCACGAACGTGCCGAAGAACTGCTCGGCCAGGCCGGGCTGCTCGCCGAAGGCGCGAGCCTGTACGACCCCGTCAACATCACGCTGATGCACCATGTGTATGCGGCCCTGCGCGCGCGCCACCTTTACAACCGTGATCAGCACTACGTCGTGCAAAACGGCGAGGTCATCATCGTCGACGAATTCACTGGCCGCCTGATGACCGGGCGGCGCTGGTCGGATGGCCTGCACCAGGCCGTGGAGGCCAAGGAAGGCGTGCAGATCCAGAGCGAGAACCAGACGCTCGCGTCGATCACGTTCCAGAACTACTTCCGCATGTACGGCAAGCTCGCCGGCATGACCGGCACGGCCGACACCGAAGCCTACGAATTCCAGGAAATCTACGGACTGGAGACGGTGGTGATTCCGCCCAACAAGCCCACCATCCGAAAGGACGAACTCGACCTCGTCTACAAGACCAGTCGCGAGAAGTACGAAGCGGTGATCCTGGACATTCGCGACTGCCACGAGCGAGGTCAGCCGGTGCTGGTGGGCACGACCTCGATCGAGAACTCCGAACTCGTCTCCGGCCTGCTGCAGAAGGCCACGTTGCCGCACCAGGTGCTCAACGCCAAGCAACACGCCAAGGAAGCCGAAATCGTGGCGCAGGCAGGCCGGCCCGGCGTGATCACGATTGCCACCAACATGGCGGGCCGCGGCACCGACATCGTGCTGGGCGGCAACGTCGAGAACCAGACCAAGTTCCTCTACGCCGACGACGCCATCCCCGAGGACGTCAAGGAAGCGAAGGCACGCCAGCTGCAAGACGAATGGCAGGGCCTGCACGAAGCCGTGAAGGCGCAGGGTGGCCTGCGCATCATCGCCACCGAACGCCACGAGTCGCGACGCATCGACAACCAGCTGCGCGGCCGCTCGGGCCGCCAGGGCGACCCGGGTTCGTCGCGCTTCTATCTTTCGCTGGACGACCCGTTGATGCGCATCTTCGCGGGCGACCGTGTGCGCGCGATCATGGATCGCCTGAAGATGCCCGACGGTGAAGCGATCGAAGCAGGCATCGTGTCGCGCAGCATCGAAGGCGCGCAGCGCAAGGTCGAGGCGCGCAACTTCGATGTGCGCAAACAGCTGCTCGAGTACGACGACGTGTCGAACGACCAACGCAAGGTCATCTACCAGCAACGCAACGACATCCTCGAAGCGCAAAGCCTGTCCGCCCAGATCACCAGCCTGCGCGAAAGCACGATGGCTGACGTGGTGCGCACCTTCGTGCCACTCGAAAGCGTCGAAGAGCAGTGGGACCTGAAGGGCCTGGAACGCGTGCTGCACGACGAATGGCAACTCGATGTGCCGCTCACCGACGAAGTCGAAAAAAGCGACAGCATCACCGACGAAGACATCGTCGCCAAGGTCGTCGCAGCCGGCAACGTCGCGTTCGAGGCCAAGGTGGAACGCGTCGGGCTCGAGCAGTTCACGCCCTTCATGCGCATGATCCTGCTGCAATCGATCGATTCGCATTGGCGCGAACACCTCGCCGCGCTCGACTACCTGCGCCAGGGCATCCATCTGCGAGGGTACGCGCAGAAGAATCCGAAGCAGGAATACAAGCGCGAGGCTTTCGAGCTGTTCTCGCAGATGCTCGACGTGGTGAAGATGGACGTC
>JANNKS010000118.1:0-7940 GCA_031396425.1 Rhizobacter sp.
CCACGTTGTTGTGAACGCCGGACTCAAATCCGAAGCGTACGTCCCCCTCGAAGAATTCAAGAACGACCAGGGCGAACTCGAAGTCCAGGTCGGCGACTTTGTGTCGGTGGCCATCGACGCGGTCGAGAACGGCTACGGCGACACCATCCTCTCGCGCGACAAGGCCAAGCGTCTCGCTTCGTGGCTGTCGCTGGAAAACTCGCTCGACTCGGGCGAATTCGTCACCGGCACGGTGAACGGCAAGGTCAAGGGCGGCCTCACGGTGCTGGTGAACGGCATCCGCGCCTTCCTGCCAGGCTCGCTGCTCGACACGCGGCCGGTCAAGGACATGAGCCCGTTCGAAGGCAAGACGATGGAGTTCAAGGTCATCAAGCTCGACCGCAAGCGCAACAACGTCGTGCTGTCGCGCCGCGCTGTGGTGGAAGCGTCGATGGGCGAAGAGCGCTCCAAGCTGCTGAGCACCTTGAGCGAAGGCGCGATCGTCAACGGCGTGGTCAAGAACATCACCGAATACGGCGCGTTCGTCGACCTCGGCGGCATCGACGGCCTGCTGCACATCACCGACATGGCGTGGCGCCGCGTTCGCCACCCGAGCGAAGTGGTGCAGGTCGGCCAGGAACTGCAGGCCAAGGTTCTCAAGTTCGACGCCGAGAAGAACCGCGTTTCGCTGGGCATCAAACAACTCGGCGACGACCCGTGGCATGGCGTGTCGCGCCGCTACCCGAACAGCACGCGCCTGTTCGGCAAGATCACCAACATTGCCGACTACGGTGCGTTCGTCGAAATCGAACCCGGCATCGAAGGCCTGGTGCACGTGTCCGTGATGGACTGGACGAACAAGAACGTCGCGCCGAACAAGATCGTTTCGCTCGGCGACGAAGTCGAAGTCATGGTGCTCGAGATCGACGAAGACAAGCGCCGCATTTCGCTCGGCATGAAGCAGTGCAAGGCGAACCCGTGGGAAGAGTTCTCTGCCACCGTGCAGCGCGGCGACCGCGTCAAGGGCCCCGTCAAGTCGATCACCGACTTCGGCGTGTTCGTCGGCCTGGCGGCCGGCATCGACGGCTTGGTGCACCTCTCGGACCTGTCGTGGAACGAACCCGGCGAAGCCGCGGTGCGCAACTTCAAGAAGGGCCAAGAGGTCGAGGCCATCGTTCTGGCCGTCGACGTGGAGCGCGAGCGCATTTCGCTGGGCATCAAGCAGCTCGACTCCGACCCGTTCACCAGCTACACCACGGTAAACGACCGCGGCCAGGTGGTCAACGGCAAGGTCAAGACGGTTGATGCGCGTGGCGCCGAGATCCAGCTCACGGCCGACGTCACGGGCTATCTGCGGGCATCCGAGATCAGCCGCGACCGCGTCGAAGACGCACGCAACATGCTGAAGGAAGGCGACGAAGTCTCGGCGCTGATCATCAACGTCGACCGCAAGACGCGTTCGATCCAGTTGTCGATCAAGGCGAAAGACAACGCCGACAACCAGGAAGCGATGCAACGGCTGTCGGCCACCACCGAGCGCGAAAACGCCGGCACCACCAGCTTGGGCGCGCTGTTGCGCGCCAAGCTGGACAACCAGGGCAACACCCCGTCCTGAGTTGGCTGCGCTGGTGGTTTGAAGGCAGGCGGCTGGACCCATGACACGCTCCGACCTCGTCACCGAGCTGGCTGAGAAATTCAGCCAGCTCACGCACCGCGACACCGAGTTCGCGGTGAAGACGATCCTTGACGCGATGTCCGACGGCCTGTCGCGCGGCCATCGCATCGAGATTCGCGGTTTCGGCAGTTTTTCGATCAACCGCCGCCCGCCGCGCGTCGGGCGCAACCCGCGCTCGGGCGAGCAGGTGGTGATTCCGGAAAAGCTCGTTCCGCACTTCAAGCCGGGCAAGGCGTTGCGCGAAGCGGTGGACGAACGCGTTTCCGGCATGGAAACGGTTGGGGACACGCCAAAGCCGGCCCGGCCTTGAGTCGCGAAGCCGGAACAAGCTGATGCGAATCCTTGTCTGGCTGTTCCGGGCGGCGGCCTTCTTTGTGCTGTTTGCCTTTGCGCTGAACAACCAGCACGACACCACGCTGCGTTTCTTTTTCGGCCAGGAGTGGCGCGGGCCCATGGTTTTCGTCGTGCTGGGCGCCCTGGCACTGGGCTGCGTGCTGGGCGCCTTGGCGATGTTGCCGGGTTGGTGGCGGCACAAGCGCCAAGCCAGCCCGGTGGAAGAGGCGCCGAACAGCGTTCTGCCGTCGCGCCTGGACGCTCCCGCCAGCGAAACCTTCCCTCAGCATCCACCGCGCGATGGACTTTGACCTGCAATGGCTGCTGCTCGGCCTGCCGCTCGCCTTCGCGATCGGTTGGCTGGCTTCGCGCTTCGACATGCGGCAATGGCGGCGCGAACAAAAAGATTCGCCGCGGGCCTATTACAAGGGCCTGAACCTGTTGCTCAACGAGCAACACGACAAGGCCATCGATGCCTTCATCGAAGCGGTGCAGCAAGACCCCGACACATCGGACCTGCACTTCGCGCTGGGCAGCCTGTTCCGCCGGCGCGGCGAATACGAGCGTGCAGTGCGGGTGCACCAGCACCTGCTGCAACGCGCCGACCTGCCCAAGGCCGAACGCGACCGCGCCCAATACGCGCTGGCGCAGGATTTCCTGAAGGCTGGCCTGTTCGATCGTGCCGAACAGGCCTTCAGTCAATTGCACAAGACGGCGTTCGACACCGAGGCGCGGCTCGCCCTGCTGACGCTGCACGAACGCTCGCGCGACTGGCGCGCTGCGATGGACGTGGCACAACAACTCGAACAGGTGGGTGCGGCGTCTTTCGCCGCGCGCATCTCGCACCATTGGTGCGAGTTGGCGCTCGAAGCCGACGCCAAGCAAGACCTGGCCGAAGCCGAGCGCGCAATCGCCCAGGCGCGCGAGGTCGCGCCACAGGCCGCGCGCCCGCTGGTGTTGGCGGGGCAACGTGCCTTTGCGCGCGGCGACCATGCGCAGGCCCTGTCGGCGTGGGGCAGCCTGCTCGCTGCCGACCCACGGGCGTTCGGCCTGGTCGTGAAGGAATACGCCCAATGCGCGCTCGCCGGCGGCGAACGCAGCAACGCGCTCGAGCAACTGCGCACGCTCTATGCGCGCACCCCCAGCACCGACGTGCTCGCGGCGATGGCGACGCTCGACGACAGCATCACCCACCAACGCGAGCGGCTGGTGGCGCACATGCGCGAACACCCTACCCTTTCCGCCGCGCAGGCCTTGCTGTCGCTCAGCCCGGGCGCACCACTGCAAGGCGCCGAAACAGCGAGCCTGCGCGACGCGATGGCACGTGCGGCACGCCCACTACAGCGTTACCGCTGCGCCGCGTGTGCCTTCGAGGCACAGCATTATTTCTGGCAATGCCCCGGCTGCCTGAGCTGGGACACCTACCCGCCGCAGCGCCTGGAGGACCAATGATGAGCGCACCGCCCAGCCGTGCAACGATGGCCGCGGCCCAGGTGCTGGTGGTGGGCGACGCGATGCTCGACCGCTACTGGTTCGGCGCAGTCGACCGCATCTCGCCCGAGGCACCGGTTCCGGTGGTGCGCGTGAACCGCGAAGAAGAGCGGCTCGGTGGCGCCGCCAACGTGGCGCTGAACGTCAAGACGCTGGGCACACAAGCCACCTTGCTCACCGTGGTTGGCGACGACGAACCCGCGCGCAAGTTGCGCAACCTGCTCGAAAAGCAGGGCGTCACCGCGCTGCTCGGCCACGACCCGCAGCTCTACACGATCGTCAAGCTGCGTGTGATCGGGCGCGCCCAACAATTGATTCGCGTCGACTTCGAGAACCAGCCTGACCACGAAGTGCTGGGCGCGATGCTGGCCGACTATGAGCGCGTGCTCGATCAGCACGGCGCGGTGCTCTTCTCCGACTACGGCAAGGGCGGCCTGGAGCACATTCCGAAGATGATCCAGCTCGCCGCGGCGGCGGGCAAGCCCGTGCTGGTGGACCCGAAAGGCAGCGACTACGAACGTTACCGCGGGGCGACGGTCATCACGCCGAACCGCGCCGAACTGGCCCAGGTGGTGGGCGCGTGGAACAGCGAAGCGCAACTGCACGAGCGGGCGCAACGCCTGCGCACCGAACTTGGCCTGACCGCACTGTTGCTGACGCGCTCGGAAGAAGGCATGTCGCTGTTCGACCAGGCCGGCCACGTGCAGGTGCCGGCGCAGGCGCGCGAAGTGTTCGACGTCACCGGCGCGGGCGACACCGTGATTGCCGCGATGGCCGCGATGCTTGCCTGCGGTTTGAGCCTGCGCGACGCACTGCCGATCGCAAACCGCGCCGGCGGCATCGTGGTGGGCAAGTTCGGCACCGCCAGCGTGAGTTATGAGGAGTTGTTTGCATGAAAGTCATCGTCACCGGCGCGGCCGGCATGATCGGTTCGAACCTGGTGCACGGCCTGAACGCGATCGGCGTCGACGACGTGATCGCCGTCGACGACCTGACCGACGGCCCGAAATTTCGCAACCTGCTCGGCGCGAAGATCGTCGACTACTTCGACAAGGATGACTTCTACAGCCGCTTCGCGCGCGGCGACTTCGGCCAGATCGACGCCGTGTTCCACCAGGGTGCGTGTTCCGACACGATGGAGCACAACGGCCGCTTCATGCTCGAGAACAACTACCGCTGCTCGAAAGACCTGCTCGACGCCTGCCGCACACGCGGCACCCGGCTGCTCTACGCGTCGTCAGCGGCCACCTATGGCGGCAGCGCATCGTTCCGCGAAGAGCCGCAATTCGAGCAGCCGCTCAACGTGTACGGCTACTCCAAGCTGCTGTTCGACAACGTGGTGCGCCGCATGCTGCCGTTCGCCGCCCACCAGGTGGTGGGGTTTCGCTATTTCAACGTCTACGGCCCGCGCGAACAGCACAAGGCACGCATGGCGTCGGTGGCGTTCCACCACTACCACCAGTTCACTCAGACCGGCAAGGTGCAGCTGTTCGGCGAGTACGGCGGTTATGCCGCGGGCGAGCAGTCACGCGATTTCGTCTCCGTCGACGACGTTGTCGCCGTGAACCTGTGGTTCCTGCAGAACCCGGGCAAGAGCGGCATCTTCAACCTTGGCACCGGCCGCGCGCAGCCGTTCAACGACATTGCCGTGGCCACCCTCAACGCGGTGCGCGGCCTGAACGGCGAAACCCAGCTGCCGCTCGACGAATTGGTGCAGCGCGGCCTGGTGGAATACATCGAATTCCCGCCCGCGCTGGTCGGCAAATACCAGTGCTTCACGCAGGCAGACCTGACGCGCCTGCGCGCCAGTGGCTGCCCCCACGAGTTCGCCGACGTCGGCAGCGGCGTACAGCGCTATGTGGAGTGGCTCGCAGGGCGCGCCTGAGCCGCACGCATAGTGGGTTCAGCCCCAGCATGCATTGACGTCGCCGGGCAGACGCAAACCCGGTGCGCCCTTCGGTTGGGCGGCTGTCAACGCCCGGTTCGACCCGATCGTTGTGGTGGCTCGGCCGGCTGAGCAAGCCGCACCGTTCGAACTCGGGCGACAGCCCGGCCTGTGACACAACTTCCCTTTAGACAATTAGGAAACTCCATGCTGAAAAAACTCCTGGCCACGGTACTGGCCCTGTTCGCCGCGGTTGCGTTTGCCGCTGTCGACGTCAACAAGGCCACCCTGGCCGAACTCGAAACCGTCAAGGGAATCGGCCCGGCGATCGCCACCAAGATCCTCGACGAGCGCAAGAAGGGTTCGTTCAAGGACTGGAACGACATGGTCGAGCGTGTCAAAGGCGTCGGCGAAGGCAATGCCGCCAAGTTCTCGGCCGAAGGCCTGACGGTCAATGGCGCTGGCTTCAAGGGCGCTGCTGCTGCACCTGCGACAGCCAAGAAGGACGACAAGCCCGCCGCCGCAACACCCGCAGTTGCCGCAGCGCCGGCCACGAAGGCGAACGAAAAGGCCGACATGAAAGCCGCTGCCAAGGACGCGAAAGATGCCAAGCCGGTGGCGGGGAAAGCATCGGACGCGAAGCCGACCAAGTAAGCCGCACGCCGCGCTGTCGCCGCAGGGGCGACGGCATCGGTGCCTGCCGGCTCGCCGACAGAAGCCAGATCAGAACGGGTGCCGCGGCAACGCGCGCACCCGTTGCTATTTCTTCTGCTCCACCCTCTTGTCGCCCAGCAGTCGCCTGAACCCTCCGACAAGCTTGTTCTTCAGCGTTGCCGGCGCTTGCCCGGGCCGCGAAGTCGGCGCGTCCACCGCCGTCGCCACGTCAGGCTTGGCCGCCAGCTGCGCCAGCGTCTCGAAGATCAGACGGCGCGGGCTCAGGTGCAGCCCGGTGGCGTCTTCGATCTCACTCACCGCGCGCACCGCCAGCAGCGAATGGCCACCCAGGTCGAAGAAGTTGTCATTCGGCTCCACCGCGTCGACATCAAGCAAGCGCTGCCAGACCTCGGCAATCGCGCGCTCCTCGGGCGAGCCCAGCGGCGTCGCCTCGGGCCTTGGCTCACTGGCGGCCTCACCCGGGTGTGGCAGTTCGGCGCGCGCCAACTTGCCGTTGGGCAACAACGGAATCGACTCGAGGCTCACGAAGTGCTGCGGCAGCATGTATTGCGGCAACGTGGCACGCAGGTGTTCGCGCAATTCGGCCGCCGCCGGCATCGCACCGCGCGGCACCACGTAGCCAGTGATGCGCTGGTCGCCCGGCCGGTCTTCACGCACGATCACCACCGTCCGCGCGACGCCCGGGTGCAAAGCGAGGTTGGCCTCGATCTCGCCCAGTTCGATGCGGTGGCCGCGAATCTTCACTTGGAGATCGAGGCGCCCCATGTGCTCCAGCTGGCCGTCGTGGCGCCAGCGGCCAAGGTCGCCAGTGCGGTACATGCGCGCGCCGGCCGCCGTGCTGAACCGGTCGAGCGCAAACCGTTCCTCGGTCAGTTCGGGCCGGTGCAGGTAGCCCAGCGCCACGCCATCGCCACCGATGAAGAGTTCACCCGGAACGCCGACCGGGCAGGGCTGGCCGGTTTCGTCGAGCACGTGCACCTGCGTGTTCGATATCGGCCGGCCGATGCTGATGCCTGCGTCCACCTGCTGCACGCGCCAGCAGGTCGACCAGACCGTCGTTTCGGTCGGTCCATACATGTTCCACAGTTCGCCCACGCGCTGCAGCAGCGCCTGCGCCAGATCCGGCGGCAAGGCCTCTCCGCCGATCAGCGCCTTGAAGCCAGCCGCACCCTCCCAACCCGCTTCGATGAGCATGCGCCAGGTCGACGGAGTGGCCTGCATGACAGTGGCAGCGTTCTCTTCCAGGCAGCTGCGCAAGGCCCGCCCGTCGAGCGCTTCGTCAGCGCTAGCAAGGATGATCGTCGCGCCCACCGACAGCGGCAGCAGCAGTTCGAGCACCGCGATATCGAAGCTCAATGTCGTCACCGCGAGCAGCCGATCGTCAGTGCCCAGCCCAGGCACACCGGCCATGCTGGCGAGGAAATTGAGCACCGCGCGGTGCGGTACCACCACGCCCTTGGGCCGCCCGGTCGAGCCGGACGTGTAGATCACATACGCCGGGTCGTCCGGGCCGGCGTCGAGGGCAGGATTCGGTGCCAGTGCAGTCTCGTCCTGCACTGCAAGGCTGGGCGCATCGGCGTCCAGCCACAGCGACTGGGCGCGCGGCCATTTGAGCGAGTGGGCCTGCGCACTGTGCGTCACCAGCAATGCGAGTTGGGCGTCACTCGCCATCATGGCCAGGCGTTCAGCCGGGTAGGCTGGGTCGAGCGGCACATAGGCCGCGCCAGCTTTCAGAATGGCGAGTTGCGCAATCACCATTGCGGCACTTCGCTCCACGCACAGGCCCACGAGTGCGCCTCTGGAAACGCCACGTGCGCGCAGCACACGCGCCAGGCGGTTGCTGTCGGCTTCGAGCCTGGCGTAGCTCAGGCTGGTCTGATGATCCCGCAGCGCAGCCCTGGC
>JANNKS010000129.1:0-2538 GCA_031396425.1 Rhizobacter sp.
CGCTGACCTCCATCTTCGCCATCGACAAGATGCAGGCCAGCAAGCACGAAGTCGAGCATGCGCTGGCCGAGGGCATCGCGATCCGCGGCGGCCTGGCGCCGGTGGCCGTGATCCGCGGCGCCGACGGCCGCGCCACCGCGCTGCGCGTGATCCGCTGCGAGGCCAAGATCGTCGGCGGCAAGCTCGATGTGAAGCAGATCGCCGGCACCGAAGAAGATATCGAAGCCGACCTGATCGTCTCGGCGATCGGCCAGGCGGTCGACTTCACCGGCCTGGAAGCGTTGAACAACGGCAAGGGAGGCATCAGCGCCGACAAGAACTACCAGGTGCAGAGCAAGGACGGCAAACCCAGCGGCATGTTCGTCGGCGGCGACGTGGTGCGCCCGCACCTGCTGACCACGGCGATCGGCCACGGCGCCATTGCCGCCGAGGGCATCGCCCGGTATCTGCGCAGCGAGGCGCTGGACAAGCGCCCGAAGATCGACGTGCACGGCTTCGACCTGATGCGCAAGATGGTCGAGAAGGGCCTGAAGATCACCTCGATCACCGAGCCGGTGTGGGGCACGGATTCGAGCAGCGGCGCGATCCACAACTACGACAACCGCTCCGACCGCTACGTCATTCCGCACAACGAGCTGTTCCTCGGCCATTTCAACTTCACGCCCAGGCTGAAGCGAAAAATGATCTCGCTGACCGCAGACGAAGCGCTGAACAATTTCGAGGAGCGTCTGCTGCCGCTGCTCGAAGCCCAGGCGCAGGCCGAGGCGAAACGCTGCATGAGCTGTGGCCAGTGTTTCGAGTGCGACAACTGCGTCGTCTATTGCCCTCAGACTGCCGTGTTCAAAGTGTCGAAGAACAAATCGACGATTGGCCGTTACGTCGACACCGACTACAACAAGTGCATCGGTTGCCACATCTGCGCGGACGTCTGCCCGACCGGCTACATCCAGATGGGGTTGGGGGAGTAACACAGTGCGTTGCAGGTTCGCGTTCACCTTGTTGCTCGCTGCCGGTGTGGCCGTCGCGGGCGGCGGCTACGCGGGCCATGCTGGCGCGGGTGACGTGGCGGGGCGCACGCCCCTGCCGACGATCGAGCCGGCAGCCAAAGGCGAGCGCTGCGTCGCCGACCCGGCCTTCATGCGCCGCAACCACATGGACCTGCTGAAGCATCAGCGCGACGAAACCGTGCATGGCGGGATTCGCGGCGCGAAGCACAGCCTGAAAGAGTGCATCGCCTGCCACGCCAGCCGCGAAACCGGCAGCGTCGCGAAGAGCGATACCAACTTCTGCGTCTCGTGCCACAGCTACGTCGCCGTGAAGATCGATTGTTTCGAATGCCATGCGGGCAAGCCGGCCGCATTGGCGCAACGGGGTGCAAAGTGAGCGAGCCGGACGACCCGCTGTCGACCGGGCGGCGCGGCTTCCTGGGCATCGCGGCGGCGGGTCTGGGCGGTGTTGCGCTCGCCCCCGGCATCCAGCTGATGCAGCTTGCGCAAGCCGCAGCACCCACGGCGGGGGCGAACCCTGCGGTGCGCTGGGGCATGCTGATCGACACCACGAAGTGCGCCAGCGGCTGCACCGATTGCGTGAGCGCCTGCAACACCGAAAACGGCCTCTCCGGCGGCACGCTTCCGACCGACCCGCAGTGGATCCGCAAGATCGAGCTGAAAGAGATCAAGACCGGCCGCACCGCGTCGCTGCCGGTGATGTGCCAGCATTGCGCCGAACCGCCTTGCGTCGACGTGTGCCCGACCGGTGCCTCGTTCAAACGCGCCGACGGCATCGTGCTGGTGGACCGCCACACCTGCATCGGTTGCCGCTACTGCGTGATGGCCTGCCCGTACCAGGCGCGCTCGTTCGTGCACGAGCCCGTCACCGAGCAGAAACCCGACGTTCCGCGCGGCAAAGGCTGCGTCGAGAGCTGCACGCTGTGCGTGCACCGGCTCGACCAGGGCGACAAGACCACGGCGTGCGCCGAAGCCTGCACGAAGGCGGGCCACGGCGCCATCCTGTTCGGCGACCTGAACGAACCGGGCAGCGAGATCGCACAGCGCGTGCGTGCCGTGCGCAGCACGCAGTTGCGCGCCGACCTGCGGCTCGACCCCGGCGTGCGTTACCAGGGGCTGGGATGAAACCCACAGCATTGAACAGGGAGCGTGGGCCGGCTTACGGCCCTTTGGCGCCGCTCGTCGCTGCACGCATGCCAGGGTCTGCGCGAGGGCAGGTGGCCCGGGGCTTGCAGCGAAACCCGTCTGTCCGTGCAGGCACAGCCCCCCAGCGACTGCGCGCCAGGGCGGCGGCGGCGCCCCCGTGCTCCGGCCCACGCTCGCGGGGCATCACCGAGGCCCACAACGGCCAGCCGCGTCAACACGATCCAAACGCGCATCGAGCCATGACACCGCGAATGGGGCCTCCGCCCGGGGGCACCACCACCGCCCTGCGTCAACCGACGGTGGCCCGCCACGAGCAGGGGTGCCCCTGCGTTGCCGGGGCAGGTGGTTCGGGGTACGGTCGCAGGCCCCATTCGCGGTGTCATGG
>JANNKS010000170.1:0-18045 GCA_031396425.1 Rhizobacter sp.
GAGTAGCGACGTGAAGAACGGCATGAATCGCCTGGCCCTCGGATGCGGGGTGCTGGCACTGTTCCCGATGGCAGCGCTGGCCCAACAGGGCCAAGTCAACATCATCTGTTCGGTGCAGGCCGACTGGTGCAACCTGATCCAGACGGTTTTTTCCAAGTCGACCGGCATCAAGGTCAACATGACGCTGAAGGGTTCGGGCGAAGCGCTTACGCAGCTGATCGCCGAGAAGGCGAACCCGAAGACCGACGTCTGATTTGGCGGCACAGGCGACCCGCACCTGCAGGCCGCCGAGCAAGACCTGTTGCTCGAATACAAATCGGCGGCGCTGAAAGAACTGCACGGCTGGGCCCAGGCGCAGGCCGTGCAGTCGGGCTTTCGAACCGTGGGCATCTACTCCGGGCCGCGGGGCTTCGGCTACAACAGCGAGCTGATCGCGAAGAAGAAGCTCGGCGTTCCGAAAACCTGGGCCGACCTGCTCAAGCCCGAATACAAGGGCGAGATCCAGGTGGCGAACCCGGCGAGCAGCGGTACCGCGTACACGATGGTCGCGACGCTGGTGCAGCTGATGGGCGAGGACAAGGCGTTCGACTACATGAAGGCGCTGCACAAGAACATCAGCCAGTACACGCGCAGCGGCACCGGGCCGATCAAGAACGTCGCGCGCGGCGAGGCCAGCGTGTCAATCAGCTTCGTGCACGACGGCCCGGGCGAGAAGCTGCAGGGGTTTCCGGTCGAGACCGTCACGCCCGCCGAGGGCACGGGCGCCGAAATCGGCTCGATGAGCATCATGAAAGGCGCTCGCAATCTGGAGGCGGCGAAGGCCTTCTACGAATGGGCGCTGACGGCGAAGGCGCAGCAGTTCGGTGCCGCGGCGAAGCAGTACCAGCTGCCATCGAACAAGTCGGCCGCCGTCGACCCGAACGTGCCCGACTTCAAGAAGATCACGTTCATCAACTACGACTACGCGAAGTACGGCGCCAGCGCCGAACGCAAGCGGCTGATCTCGAAGTGGGAAAGGGAAGTCAACGCCTTGCCGCGTTGAGGCCGTGAACCCACGCACCGCGCAACGGGTGGCCCGCCGCAGCGTGCTGTGCCTGCAGGCGCTCGCGCCGCCGGCCCGATGACACCGGCCACACGTTCCGCAACGCGGGCCGTCCGCGGCTGGTTGCTGCTCGGCACGCTGTCGTTCCTGATGCTGCCTTGGTACTTCCTTGCCGACACGTCGGTGGTGCAGTCACTCGGTGGCGTGTTCGGCGCACCCGAAACAGCCGGCGGCGTGGTGCAGGCGGCGCACCACGGCCGACCCTGGCTGTGGGTCGCAGCGGCCGCGTTGGCGTTGGCCGCATACGGTGCGTGGTTGCCGGCCGGCGTCCGGCAAGGGCGTGTGCTGCTGGTTGCCGCGACGCTCGGCATCGTGGGCTTGCTGGCGAGCGGCTTTGCGATCGGCGCGAAGGGCTGGTCGTTCGCCTGGCTCGAGCAGGGCTTCGGTGCGCTGGCCGTCGGCCAGTTCGGCATCGGCCTGGGCAGCGCGCTGACATTGCTGTCGCTGCTGATGCTGCTCGCCGCCGGCCTGGCGTGGCTGGGCTACTTTCGCGCCGACTTCTTCGTCGCCGGTGCGGTGGTGGGCTGCGCGGCGCTGCTGCTGCTGTTCATCGCGCTGCCGGTATGCAAGGCGCTGACGGGTGCCTTTCTCGACGACACAGGCGGCGTGGCGCTGGCCAGCCTGGCCGAGCGCATCGACAATGAGCGCGTCTGGGGCCTGGCCTGTGTGGTCGGCAGTGCGCGCTGCGGTGCGGCCTGGAACACGCTGTTTCTGGCACTGGCCACTGCGGCGGGCACCACGCTGCTGGGCACCTTGATCGCGCTGATGGCCGAGCGTTCGCAGCGCCGCCTGGCCAGGCCGCTGAACGTGCTGGCGCTGCTGCCGATCATCACGCCGCCGTTCGTCGTCGGGCTCGGCCTGATCCTGCTGTTCGGCCGCGCCGGCATCGTCAACCAGGCGCTCGAATGGGCCTTCGGCATCGCACCGACGCGCTGGTTCTATGGCGCGTTCGGCGTGTTCCTCGCGCAGTTGTTTGCCTTCACGCCGATCGCCTTCATGATCATGCGCGGCGTCGTGCAGGGCATCAGCCCCTCGCTCGAAGAGGCGGCGCAGACGCTGCGCGCGAGCCGCCACACGACCTTCATGACCGTGACGCTGCCGCTGCTCAAGCCCGGGCTGGCGAATGCGTTCCTGGTCGGCTTCATCGAAAGCATGGCGGACTTCGGCAACCCGATCGTGGTGGGAGGGCAGTTCTCGGTGCTGTCCACCGAGATTTTCTTCGCCATCGTCGGAGCCCAGTTCGACCAGGGCAGGGCCGCATCGCTGGCGCTCATCCTCACCGCCTTTGCGCTGGCCGTGTTCGTGCTGCAGCGCCGGCTGCTGGCCGGGAGCAGCTACACCACGATGACGGGCAAGGGCGACGCCGGCGTGCCGATGGCGCTGCCGACGGGCGTGCGGCGCGTGATCCACGGCATTGCCTTGCCCTGGCTGGCGTTCACGGTGATCGTCTACCTGTTCGCATTCGCCGGCGGATTCGTGCAGACCTGGGGTCGCGACTACACGCTCACGCTGCGCCACTTCGTCACCGCGTTCGACCTGCAGTGGGGCGAGTTCGGCATCGTCTGGGCCGGCACGGCGTGGAACTCGCTGTTCACCACGCTGAAGCTGGCGGCGATCGCGGCGCCCTTGTGTTCGGCGCTCGGCCTGCTGATGGCGTGGCTGCTGGCGCGCACCAGTTTCCGCGGCCAGGGCCTGTTCGAGTTCGGCGCGCTGCTCGCGTTCGCGATTCCCGGCACCGTGCTGGGCATGAGCTATGTGCTCGCGTTCAACGTGCCGCCGTTCGAGCTCACCGGCACCGGCTTGATCATCGTGTTGTGCTTCGTATTCCGCAACCTGCCGGTGGGTGTGCGCGCCGGCACCGCGAGCTTCAAGCAGATCGACCGTTCGCTCGACGAGGCCTCATGGACGCTGCGCGCGTCCACCGCGACGACGCTGCGCCGGGTCGTGCTGCCGCTGCTCAAGCCCGCGCTGGTGGCCGCGCTCGTCTACAGCTTCGCGCGTTCGATGACGACCGTGTCGGCGGTGATCTTCCTCGTCACGGCCGAGAACGAACTCGCCACCACCTACATCATCGGGCGCGTGGGCAACGGCGACTATGGCGTCGCGCTGGCCTACTGCACGGTGCTGATCGTGCTGATGTCGCTTGCCACCGCGCTGATCCAGCGCCTGGTCGGCGAGCGCACCCTGGGGCGGCGCTCGGCAGCTTCTGCGGCGGGTGCGGTGGGCAAGGGTGGGCCCCGGCGTGCGCCGGGGTGACGCGTTCGCGATACAAGGCAAACCCATGAAACATCCAATCGTTTCCACTGGCATCGAGTTCCGCGCCGTCAGCAAACGCTACGGTGCTGGCGCCGACGCGCCGCTGGCGGTGGACAGCATCAGTTTCACGGTGCCCAGGGGCACGCTCACGACCATCCTGGGGCCGAGCGGCTGTGGCAAGACGACGACGCTGCGCATGATCGCCGGACTGGAGTCGCCCAGTGCCGGGCAGATCTTCATCGATGGCCAGGACGTCACCACGCTCGGGCCCGCCGAGCGCAACGTCAGCATGGTGTTCCAGAGCTACGCGCTTTTCCCGCACATGAACGTGTTTGCCAACGTCAGCTACGGGCTGGCAGTGTCCGGCGTGGCCAAAGGCGAAGCGAAACGCCGCGCCCAGGCGGCCATGGCCACGGTCGGCCTGAGCGGCTACGACGAGCGGCTGCCGAGCGAACTCTCGGGCGGCCAGCAGCAGCGTGTCGCGCTGGCGCGCGCGCTGGTGCTCGAACCGGCGGTGTTGCTGTTCGACGAGCCGCTGTCGAACCTCGATGCGCGCCTGCGCCGCAGCATGCGCGAGGAAATCCGCACGCTGCAGCAGCGCCTGCAGTTGACGGTCGCCTACGTCACGCACGATCAGAGCGAGGCACTCGCGGTCAGCGACCACATCATCGTGATGGACGCCGGCCGCATCGCGCAGATCGGCACGCCTCAACAACTCTACGAAAGCCCGGGCAGCGAATTCGTTGCCGGCTTCATGGGCGAGGCGATGCTGTTCGATGCCATGGGCGAGGCCAATGGCCGGGTGCGGCTCGGGCCGCTGAGCTGGCAATCCCCTGCCGCCGTGGCCGCCGGGCCGGTGAAACTGGCAGTGCGACCTGAAGCGTGGTTGATCGAGCGCGAGGGCCAGGCCGACGCGCTGCCAGCCACGCTGAGTAAATGCGCCTACCTCGGCAGTTCGTTCGAACTCAGCTTTGACACCGAGCTGGGGGCGATCTTTGTCGTGTCGCCCGATGTGAAGCGCGGATACGCTGTGGGGGACCGCTGCAGCCTGCGCCTGGGTGAGCACGGACTGTCGGTTGTAGGGGCCTGAAAGCAGCGGCATCGGGTGTGCATTGCCTTGCGACGCCGCAAGGAGTGTCAAATTGTTCGCGAGTTCTAATGTCGTTCTGCGCAAGCGCCGCCAGATACTCGCCGTGCCATGAACCAACTCGATCAACTCAAGAAGTTCACCACCGTCGTGGCCGACACCGGCCAGTTCAATCAGTTGCGCAGCTTCGCCCCGCGCGACGCGACGACCAACCCATCGCTCATCCTGAAGGCAGTGCAGCAGCCCGAATATGCGCCGTTGCTGCGAGACACGGTCACCGCCAACAAGGGCCGGCCGCTGGACGAGATCGTCGACCGCGTGCTGGTGCGTTTCGGCATCGAAATCCTGAAAATCGTGCCGGGCCGCGTGTCGACCGAAGTCGACGCCCGCCTCAGTTTCGACACCGCCGCCACCGTGGCGCGCGCGCATCGCATCGTGGCTCACTATGAAGACGCCGGCATCTCGCGCGAACGCGTGTTGATCAAGATCGCATCGACCTGGGAGGGCATTCAGGCCGCGCGCATCCTCGAGCACGAAGGCGTGCACTGCAACCTGACGCTGCTGTTCGCGTTCTGCCAGGCGGTGGCCTGCGGTGACGCGGGTGTGCAACTGATCTCGCCCTTCGTCGGCCGCATCTACGACTGGCATAAACGCGCCGCCGGGCCGGCGTGGGACGAGGCGGCGAATGCCGGCGCGAACGACCCCGGCGTGAAGTCGGTGACGAAGATCTACACCTACTACCGGAAGTTCGACGTCGCCACCGAGGTGATGGGCGCGAGTTTTCGCAACGTCGGCCAGATCAGGGCGCTGGCCGGCTGCGACCTGCTCACGATCAGCCCGGAACTGCTGGCCGAACTGCAGGCAAGCGACGCACCTTTGCCGCGCGCACTTGACGCGCAGACTGCCCGCGCCGCGACGATCCACGCCGTCACGTACCACGAATCGACATTTCGCTTCGCGCTCAACGAGGATGCGATGGCGACCGAAAAACTCGCCGAAGGCATTCGCGCCTTTGCGGCCGACTCGCGCAAACTCGACGCCATGATCGAAGGAAAAAAATGAAGAAAGCACGCTGCGACCGCACTGCCGCCTGGGCCGCGCTGGCGGGCCACTACGAGGCACATGGCCGCGACTTCTCCATCGCCGACGCATTTGCGCGCGACCCCGGTCGCTTCGACACGTTTGCCATCGAAGCGCCCGAAGTGTTCGCCGACCTGTCGAAGAACCGGCTCGACGTGGCCACGCGCAGCTTCCTGCTCGACCTGGCGCGCGAGTGCGGCGTTGAAAAATCCCGGGACGCGATGTTCGCCGGCGCACCGATCAACAGCACCGAAGGGCGCGCGGTGCTGCACACCGCGCTGCGCGCGCCGCGTGGCGCGGGCCCGTTCAGCGCCGAAGTGCACAGCGTGCTCGATGCGATGCTCGCTTATGCCGAAGGCGTGCGCGACACCGCCCGCAGCGGCATCCGACATGTCGTGAACATCGGCATCGGCGGCAGCGTACTGGGAGCTCAGATGGTGGTGCCCGCACTGGATGAATTCGCCCATCGGGGGCTGACGTGCCACTTCGTCTCGAACGTCGACGCCCACGACATCACGCCGGTATTGCGCCGGCTGCGGCCCGAAGAAACGCTGTTTGTCGTCGCCAGCAAGACCTTCACGACGCAGGAGACGATGGCCAATGCGCGCGCCGCGAGGGCCTGGTTCCTGGCCCAGGGCGGGCGCGACATCGCGAAACACTTCGTCGCCACGACGACGAACGTGAAAGCAGCGGCCGAATTCGGCGTGACCACCACGTTCGGCTTCTGGGACTGGGTGGGGGGGCGTTATTCGCTCTGGTCGGCGATCGGCCTGCCGATTGCGCTGGCGATCGGCGCCGACAACTTTCGCGCGCTGCTCGCCGGCGCGCATGCGATGGACCAGCACTTCGCGCACGCACCGGCGCAGTCCAACCTGCCGCTGCAGCTCGGCCTGCTCGACGTGTGGTACCGCAACTTCCACGGCTTTGCGAGCCGCAGCGTGGCACCCTACCACCAGGGCCTGAAGCGCCTGCCGGCCTACCTGCAGCAGTTGGAGATGGAAAGCAACGGCAAGTCGGTCGACCTGGCCGGCGAGCCGTTGCCGTACGCCACCAGCCCGGTGGTGTGGGGCGAGCCGGGCACGAACGGCCAGCACGCCTACTTCCAGATGCTGCACCAGGGCACCGCCGTCATTCCGGTCGAGTTCATCCTGGTCAAGCGCGCCGCGCATGCGCTGGCCGAGCAGCACGCGATGCTGTTGGCCAATGGACTGGCGCAGTCGCAAGCCCTGATGCTGGGCAAATCGACCGAACAGGCGCGTGCCGACAAAGCGCCCACCGCGGCACAAGACATGGACCCCTTGACGCTCGCCCGGCATCGCACCTTCGCGGGCAACCGGCCGAGCACGACGTTGCTGCTCGAGCGCCTGACGCCGCGCTCGCTCGGTGCGCTGATCGCGATGTACGAGCACCGCGTCTTCACGAGCGGCGCGGTGTGGGGCATCAACAGTTTCGACCAGTGGGGTGTCGAGCTCGGCAAGGCCTTGTGCAATGACTTGCTGCCTCGGCTGGCGAGCGGCCAGACGCAAGGGCTGGACGGTTCGACGGCGGGGTTGTTGCAGCGTTTGCGCGCCGAATGAACGTGGTGTTCGATTTCGGCGGCGTGCTGTTGCGCTGGCGCCCGCTTGAGTTCCTGACCCGGCTGCTGCCCGCGCACACCGGCACGCGCGAAGCCACCGAGGCGCTCGCCGTGGACTTCTTTCAGGGTTTTGGCGGTGACTGGGCCGAGTTCGACCGCGGCACCCTGGGCGCTGCGCCGCTGGCCGAACGCATTTCAGCGCGCATCGGCCTGCAACTGCGCGACGTTCGCCGCGTGATCGACGCCGTGCCGGAAGAGTTGCAACCGGTGCCCGCCAGCGTCGCCCTGGTGGAGCGGCTGCGCGCCGCCGGCCATGCGCTGTTCTATCTTTCCAACATGCCCGAGCCGTACGCTGTGCACCTGGAGCAGACACACGCATTCATGCGGCTGTTTCGCCAGGGCGTGTTCTCAGCACGGGTTCGGCACGTCAAACCCGAGCCGGAAATCTTTGCGCGAGCCCAGGCCGCCTTTGGCATCGTCGGCGAACCCGCGCTGTTCATTGATGACGCGCTTCACAACGTCCGCGCCGCGCAGGCCATGGGTTGGCAGGCGATGCAGTTCCGCAATGCAGCGCAATGCGAAGCTGAGCTGACCGCGCTCGGGTTGATCTGAACTTCAGCCCGCCAGCCCGCGCAAGGCCTGCCGCGCAGCGGTCTGCGCCTGGCTGAGCACCTGCTGCTTCCACACCTCGGTGTCGGTGTAGAACGCGTCGCGCACCTGCTGCTTGATCGCGCGTGCGATCGACGCGTCGGTTTCGGGGTGGTTTTCCAGCCACTGGTCGGCGCGCAGCGCATGCATCACGTCGAGCATCGGGATGGTGCCGTACTCCATCGCCATGCCGGTGTATTCGGCCTGCGCGCATTCTTCGTACGCCACCTGCCACATCAGGCCGACCAGCGGCGCCGAGATCGAGCTGCCGTCGGCCAGTGACGTGACGCCGGCACCCCACCATTGGCGTGCGCGTTCCAGTGCGGCGCTGTCTTCGTTGCGGCACGCCGAGATCAGTTCGGCCACGCCGCTGGGCCCCAGGCCCGTGTGCAGGTCGATCCAGCCGACGCGGGCACATTGGCGCGCGTGCTGTTGCAACACATGGCGCAGCGTCACATGGCTCCACGTGGGGTTGCGGCCACCGAAAAACAGACCTTCGGGGTGTTCATACTGGCCGCCCGAGACGGCTTCCTGAAATCCTCGCTCGCCGTGTCTTGCGATGAATTCGGCGATGCCGGCGTGCACCTCGGGCGTGGGTGGCCAGGCGTGCGGCACGAGCAGGTGCGCGATGTCGTCGTAGCGCGGGTTCGCCGGCAGCGGCTGCGAGAAGTCGTGGAAATTGCGGTTCAGGTCGACGTTTTCCTGCGTCGTTCGGCGCCACCACGAAAAGCCGTAGGGGTTGAGTGCGTGGATGTAGAGCACCGCCACGCCGCTCGCGCGCACCGCCGCACGCCAGCTTGCATCGTGCAGCAGGCCGATCTGAATTCCCGAGCCGCAAAAACCCTCGACGCCGTGGCAGGCGCTGCTGATGATCAACAGCGAACGTGCTGATTTCGCACCGTCCAGGGCCACATCCATGGCCAGCAGTTCGCCGTCGCGCCCGAGCATCGGATGCGCGTGGCTTTCTACGTCGAGCCCGGCGACCTCGAGCGCAGCGAGAAACTTCGCGCGCGCCTGCGCATAGCTCTGCGAAAAGTGTGCGCTGGCGCCTGTCATTCCCGCTTCTGCCATGGCCTTCAGCGCGCCTTCGCGAGCCAGGCTTCGGCAAGCCGCACCCACAGCGTGGCGCCGAGCGGAATCAGCTCGTCATTGAAGTCGTAGCTCGGGTTGTGCAGCATGCACGGGCCCATGCCGTGGCCGCCTTCGCGGTGGCTGCCGTCGCCGTTGCCGATCAGGAAATAGCAACCCGGCTTTTCGAGCAGGAAGTAGCTGAAGTCTTCCGCGCCCATGGTCGGCTCGAACTCCTGCACGTTTGCCGCGCCGACCATGTCGGTCATCACCTGGCGCACGAAATCGGTCTCGGCGGCGTGGTTGATGGTGGGCGGGTAGTTGCGGTGGAACTCGAATTCGCAGGTCGCGCCGAACGCCGCGGCGGTGTGTTGCGCCACGTCGTGCATGCGCTTTTCGATCAGGTCGAGCACCTCGAGCGTGAAGGTGCGCACCGTGCCCTGGATCTCGCACGAGTCGGGCACCACGTTGGTCGCTTCGCCGGCGTGGATCATCGTCACCGAGATCACGCCCGCGTCGATCGGCCGCTTGTTGCGCGTGATGATGGTCTGGAACGCCTGCACCATCGCGCACGCCACCGGCACCGGGTCGATGCCGTTGTGCGGCAGCGCGGCGTGCGAGCCCTTGCCGTGAATGGTGATCTTGAACTCGTTGCTGCTCGCGAAGCACGGCCCGCTCTTCAAGGCGAACTGGCCGGCCGCCATGCCGGGCCAGTTGTGCGCGCCGAACACCGCTTCCATCGCGAACTTGTCGAAGATGCCTTCCTTGATCATCTCGCGCGCGCCGCCACCGCCTTCTTCGGCGGGCTGGAAGATCAGGTAGACGGTGCCGTCGTAGTTGCGGTGTTTCGACAGGTGCTTGGCCGCCGCGAGCAGCATCGCGGTGTGGCCGTCGTGGCCGCAGGCGTGCATCTTGCCGGGGTGCTTGCTCGCGTGCGCGAAGGTGTTGTGCTCGGTCATCGGCAGCGCGTCGATGTCGGCGCGCAGGCCCACGGCCCGACTGCTGGTGCCGCTCTTCAGGATCGCGACCACGCCGGTGGTCCCCAGGCCGCGGTGGATCGGAATGCCCCAGTCGGTGAGCTGCTTGGCGATCACGTCGGCGGTGCGCTGTTCCTGGAAGCACAGTTCCGGGTGGGCGTGGATGTCGCGTCGCACGGCGGCGATCGCTGCCGCGTCGGCGAGGATGGATTCGATCAGTTTCATGGTGGGCTCCGCGGGCCCGCGGTCGCCGCAGGCGCGGGGCGGCGGGCACAGTGTTGGGGGTCCGAGGCAGTTTACTCGCCAGCCCCGCCCTTGGGCCAGCGAGGGGAAATCCCGGCTTTCGGCGACCTGCTCGTGCCGGCTGGAGGGCGTTGCGCCGCGCTTGCGCTGCGCTTGTGCAATAGTTCGGGCATGAGTGCGTCGGGTCGCCGCAGTGGCGACGGCCCGAATGCGCAGCACCAAGGTACGCCCAATGACGACGACGATGGTTCGCGGCGCCTGCCCGCATGATTGCCCCGACACCTGCGCATTGCGCATCACGGTGCAGGACGGGCGTGCGATCAAGGTGCAGGGCGACCCCGACCACCCGCCCACCCATGGCGCGCTGTGCACCAAGGTGTCGCGCTACCCCGAACGCACCTACCACCCCGAGCGCGTGCTGACGCGTGCTGACGCCCCTCAAGCGCAGCGGCCCCAAGGGCAGCGGCCGGTTCGTGCCGGTGGGCTGGGACGAGGCGCTGGGCGACATCGCGCAGCGGCTGCAGCGCATCGCAGCGGTGAACCCGGAAGCGATTGTTCCCTACAGCTATGCCGGCACGATGGGTCTGTTGCAGGGCGAGAGCATGGACCGACGCTTCTTCCACCAGCTGGGCGCATCGCTGCTGGACCGAACCATCTGCTCGTCGGCCGGCGGCGAGGCGCTGGCGGCGACCTACGGCGGCAAGGTCGGCATGCACACCGAGAACTACGCGCAGGCGAAGTTGATCCTGATCTGGGGCAGCAATTCGATCGCTTCGAATCTGCATTTCTGGACCTTTGCGCAGGAAGCGAAACGCAACGGCGCGAAGCTGATCTGCATCGACCCGCGCAAGACCGAAACCGCCGACAAATGCCACCAGCACATCGCGCTGCTGCCTGGCACCGACGGTGCGCTGGCGCTCGGTCTGATGCACGAGCTGATCCGCAATGACTGGCTGGACCACGACTACATCGCGCGCCACACCGAAGGCTGGCCGAAACTGCGCGAGCGCGCACTGCAATGGTCGCCTGAGCGCGCCGCCGAAGTGTGCGGCATCAGCGCCGACGAAGTGCGTGCGCTGGCGCGGGATTACGCCACCACCAAGCCGGCGGCGATTCGGCTCAACTACGGCATGCAGCGCGTGCGCGGCGGCGGCAACGCGGTGCGCCTGATCGCGATCCTGCCGTGCCTGGTGGGCGCGTGGCGGCACGCCGCGGGCGGCTTGTTGCTGTCGGCCTCGGGCTGGTTCAAGAGCGCCATCAACAGCACTGCGCTGCAACGCACCGAGCTGCTCGGCGCGCGCCGGCCGCGCACGATCAACATGAGCACGATCGGCGACGAGTTGCTGCGCGAATCGAATGAGACTCTGCCCGACGGCCGCAATTTCGGCCCGAAGATCGAGGCGCTGATCGTCTACAACAGCAACCCCGTCGCCGTCGCGCCGGAGTCGCCCAAGGTGGTGCGCGGTTTTGCGCGCGACGACCTGTTCACCGTGGTGCTGGAACATTTCCTCACCGACACCGCCGACCACGCCGACTACGTGCTGCCCGCCACCACCCAGCTCGAACACCTCGATGTGCACATGAGCTACGGCCACACCTACGCGATGCTCAACGAGCCGGCAATTGCGCCGCTCGGCCTGGCGCGCCCGAACACGCAGGTCTTCCGCGACCTGGCGCGCCACATGGGTTTCGACGACGCCTGTTTCGGCGACAGCGACGAAACCCTGGCGCGCTGCGCCTTCAACGCGCAGGTGAATTTCGACGAACTGCGCAACGTGGGATGGGTGAAACTGCCCATCGCCGATGCGCCGTTCGCTGAGGGCGGCTTCCTGACGCCGAGTGGCAAGTGCATCATCGATTCGCCGTTGTTCGGTGTGCCCGACCATGTGCCGAACTACGAATCGGTGCGCAGTTCGCCGGAGCTGGCGCGCAGCTACCCGTTGGCGATGATTTCGCCGCCGGCGCGCAATTTCCTTAACTCGAGTTTCGTCAACGTGAAGAGCCTGCGCGACATCGAGGGCGAACCGCTCCTCGAAATGCACGCGGCGGATGCGCAGGCGCGCGGCATCACCAGCGGCGAACAGGTGCGCGTGTTCAACCAGCGCGGCAGTACCCAGTGCAAGGTGGTGCTGAGTCCGCGCGCCCGCCCGGGCGTGGTCAACGGCCTGGGTGTGTGGTGGCGCAAGCTCGGCGCGGACGGTACGAACGTCAATGAAGTGACGCACCAGCGCCTCACCGACATCGGCCGCGCGCCGGCTTTCTACGACTGTCTGGTGGACGTGGCACCCCTGCGTGCCCAGGCCGGTGCGGCTGCGCCGGTCAGCGCCGGCCGCACCGTTTCGTGAGGCGCTGGGTTCAAGTGGCCGCCGTAACGGGGTTGGGTGCGGCTGGAGTGTTCGCGCTGGCGCTCGGCGCGCTGTGCCTGACTTCGGGCTGCAGCACGGTGGGCTACTACGCGCAGTCGGTGAATGGCCACCTCGATCTGGTCACGAGTGCCCGGCCGGTTGCGGACTGGCTGGCCGACGCCCAATCTCCTCCCGCTTTGAAGGAACGCCTGGTACTGAGCCAGCGTTTGCGCGACTATGCGGTGAGTGAACTGGCGCTGCCCGACAACGCAAGCTACCGGCGCTATGCCGACCTGAAACGGGGTGCGGCGGTCTGGAACGTGACGGCCGCACCCGAACTGGGCCTGACGCTGAAGACCTGGTGTTTCCCGGTCGTGGGCTGCGTGGGCTATCGGGGCTATTTCGACCGGGTCGATGCGGAACGGTTCGCCGCCGAGTTGCGCAGCCCCGATGTCGAGGTGTATGTGTACGGCGTGCCCGCCTATTCCACGCTGGGCAAGTTGCCTTTCGATGCACTGTCCGACCCGCTGCTGAACACCTTCATCAACTACCGCGAGGGTGAGCTGGCCCGGCTGATCTTCCATGAACTGGCGCACCAGGTCGCCTATGCGTCGGACGACACCGTGTTCAACGAATCATTCGCAGTGGCGGTGGAGCGCATCGGCGGCGCGCGCTGGCTGGAGGGCGCGCAGCAGGCCGGCGCGGCCGAGGAGTACCAGCGATTCGACAGCCGGCGTAGCGACTTCCGGGCTCTGACGCAAAAGTACCGCGAGCGGCTGCTGACGTTGTACAAGAGCGAGGCGCCCGACGATCAGAAGCGCGCCGCCAAGGCGACGCTGATGGCCGAGATGCGCGCCGAGCATGTGAAACTCAAGGCCGAGCGCTGGGGTGGGTTCGCGGGCTACGACGGCTGGTTTTCGCGCGCCAACAACGCGTCGTTCGGTGTGCTCGCGGCGTACAGCGAACTGGTGCCGGCGTTCGAGCGCTTGTTCGAACGCCAGGGGCGCGACTTCAATCGTTTCTACGCCGAGGTGCGGCGCCTGGCTGCATTGCCGAAAGACCAGCGCCGCGCCGCCTTGAATGCCACTGCAGGAGAATGAACCATGGCCGAGATCCGCATCCACCGTGACCACCAGCTCGGCCTGGCGAAGGCGCGCGAGGTGGCCTGGGCCTGGGCTGAAGACGTGGAGAAGCGTTTCGACATGGAATGCAGTGTGCTCGAGGGCGAAACCAGCGACACGGTGGAGTTCACGCGTTCCGGCGTGAACGGCACACTGATCGTCGCTGCCGACCATTTCGACCTGCAAGCCAAGCTCGGCTTCCTGATCGGGGCGTTCAGCAAGACGATCGAAGGCGAGATCGAGAAGAACCTCGACGCCTTGCTGGCGAAGAGCGCCAAGGCCAGCAAGGCCGGCAAAGCCCCGGCGAAGAACGCGGCAGCCAAGGCAGTGGCAAAGACATCGGCCAAGCCGGCGAAAAAGTAGTTCGTCACGTCATCCCGGCGCAAGCCGGGATCCACCGTGGCCGATCCGAGCAGCCACACGATCCGGGCAGCCACAACGTTCGTTGCCACCCCTGCAGTGGGCCCCGGCTTTCGCCGGGGTGACATCAAGGGCAGTGGCGCAGCACGAGCACTACTTCAACGACTCGATCAGGTCGACGTATTCCTGCATCGCGGCATTCTTGTCCTTGCCCTTGGCCTCGTTCCAGGCGTCCCACTTGGCGCGCCCGACCATGTCGGTGAAGCCGGGCCGCTTGCCGTCCACATCACCGCTGCTGGCCTGCTTGTACAGCGCATAAATTTTCAGCAGCGTCATGTTGTCGGGTTTCTCGGGCAGACTCTTGGAGTCGGCCACTGCTTTTTCGAACTTTGCCTTCAGGTCGGCCATGATGGTTTCTCCGTGGGGTGGGTGAAAACGGGCATTGACGGCGCCGATGTTACCCAGCATCTTGGGCGGACTGTCTCTAAAAACACCGAGGAGTACCCGAATGGCCCAAAACGCCGAGCGCATGTCGCGTGTCGACACAGCCTGGCTGCGCATGGACAACGACGTCAACCTGATGATGATCGTCGGCGTGTGGCTGCTCGAACCCGGCATCACGCACGCAGCGCTGTGCGAGCGCATCAGCGACAAGCTGCTCAAGTACGACCGCTTTCGCCAGAAGGTCACGCAGGACGCGATGGGTGCGAACTGGGTGTTCGACGATGACTTCCAGGTCACGCGCCATGTCGTGAAGGAAACCCTGCATCGCAAACGCGGCGAGAGCGAACGCAGCGCGCTGCAGCGCCGCGCGGGTGAACTGGCGAACACGGCGCTCGACCCCGACCACCCCTTGTGGCAATTCCACCTGATCGAGAAATACGACGGCGGCAGCGCACTGCTGGCGCGCATCCACCATTGCATCGGCGACGGCATTTCGCTGATCTCGGTGATGCTGTCGATCACCGACGGCGGCAACGACCCGCCCAGACGCAAACGCCGCGCCGAGCCCGACCCGGACGCTGAAAGTGACTGGCTGTCCGATGCCGTGCTCAAGCCGCTTACCGACCTGACGGTGAAGGCGCTCGGCATGACCGGCGGCGGTGCGGCGAGGGCGATGGAAATGCTCGGCAACCCGCAGCTCGGTACGCTGGACATGCTGCGCACCGGCTCCAAGGTGCTGGGCGACGTGGCGGCGATGGCGATGATGGCCGACGACTCGCCCACGCGCCTGAAGGGCAAACCGATTGGGCAGAAGATCGTCGCCTGGGGCGAGCCGATTCCGCTCGACGCGGTGAAGGCGATCGGAAAGGCGCTCAACTGTTCGGTGAACGATGTGCTGCTTGCCTGCGTGGCCGGTGCGATCGGCGACTACCTGCGCGAGCAGGGCGACGACCCCGCGGGCAAGGAAATCCGCGCGATGGTGCCGGTCAACCTGCGGCCGCTGGAAAAAGCCTGGCAACTCGGCAACCGCTTCGGCCTGGCGCCGCTGGTGCTGCCGATTGGCATTGCGAACCCGATCGAGCGGGTGTACGCGGTGCATGCCCGGATGCAGGAGCTCAAGGGCAGCTACCAGCCGGTGTTGGCCTTCGCCGTGCTCGCAGTGGCGGGCCTGATGATCAAGCCGGTGCAGGATGCCATCCTCGGCCTGTTCGCGAAGAAGGCCACAGCCGTGATGACGAACGTGCCCGGCCCGGCCGTGCCGCTCAAGTTCTGCGGCGCGACGCTGCGCCAGAACATGTTCTGGGTGCCCGCGTCGGGCGACATCGGCGTCGGCGTGAGCATCCTGTCGTACGGTGGTGGCGTGCAGTTCGGTCTGATCACCGACAAGAAGCTCTGTCCGCAGCCGCAGCGCATCATCGACCGCTTCGAGCCCGAGTTCGAGCGGCTGATGATGGTGACATTGATGCTGCCGTGGGGCGAGGCGGCATAGTGGAGCATTGCGGCCACCCCCCCCAACTCCATTTCGAGGACCGATTTCATGAACGCACCCTTGCCCCTGCCGGCGCTCGCCGAGATCCGCGCCCACGAAGACGAGATGGTCGACATCCGGCGCCAGATTCACGCCAACCCGGAGCTGGCCTACGAGGAACACAGCACCGCCGATCTGGTGGCCGAACGCCTGACACGCTGGGGCTACGAAGTGCACCGCGGCCTGGCCGGCACCGGCGTGGTGGGCACGCTGCGCGCCGGCACCTCGCAGCGGCACATCGGCCTGCGCGCCGACATGGACGCGCTGCCGATCCGCGAAACCAGCGGCAAGGCCTGGGCCAGCAAGGTGTTCGGCAAGATGCACGCGTGCGGCCACGATGGCCACACCGCGATGCTGCTGGCGGCGGCGCGCCACCTCGCCGCGACGGGCAATTTCGACGGCATCCTGCACCTGGTGTTCCAGCCTGCCGAAGAGGGCCAGGCCGGCGCGCGCAGGATGCTGGATGAGGGCTTCCTCGACCTGTTCCCGTGCGAAGCGATGTTCGGCATGCACAACATGCCGGGCCGCCCGGAAGGAAAGATCATGGCCGTGCCCGGCTTCGCAATGGCCAGCTCCGACAGCGCCGTCATCACGGTGCGCGGCAAGGGCGGCCACGGCGCGATGCCGCAGACCACGGTGGACGCGGTGGTGGTCGCGGCGAGCATCGTGATGGCGCTGCAGACGGTGGTCTCGCGCAACGTGCCGCCGCTGCAGATGGGCGTGGTGACGGTGGGCGCGCTGCTCGCGGGGGATGCGCCCAACGTGATCCCGGGCGAAGCCGAGCTGCGCCTGAGCATCCGCGCATTCCGGCCCGACGTGCGCGACCTGCTGCAACGCCGCGTCACCGAGATCGCGCAGACGCAGGCGGCGGTTTATGGCGCCACCGCCGAAGTGAACTACCAGCGCCGCTACCCGGTGCTGCACAACGACCCGGCGCAGACCGAATTCTGCAAGCAGGTGGTGCGCGACTGGCTGGGCCCAGACGGGTTGATCGAAGACATCGAGCCCGTCACCGGCAGCGAAGACTTCGCGTTTTTCCTCGAGAAGGTGCCCGGCTGTTACGTCTTCATCGGCAATGGCGAGGGCAGCGAAGGCGGCTGCATGGTGCACAACCCCGGCTACGACTTCAATGATCGGGTGCTGCCCACCGGTGCCAGCTATTGGGTGCGGGTGGCCGAGACCTATCTCCAGCGGCCTTGAACGTCAGCCCCTCTTTTTGAACACTCGATCTCAGCGCGGGACGCCTGGTCACTGTTCAGCCAAACCCGTCTGTCCGTGCAGGCCCAGACCACCAGCGATTGCGCCGGTGATCTGGCCGCCAGATTGATGCCGCATGTCTTTGGAATGGCTGGGCTTGTGACGCCACGACCTTGTCTCCAGAAGGAGGGCGTGATATTCTAGTCAGCATGACTAGAAAAGCATCCAACGTGGCAACACCGACCGCGCAGCCTCCGCGCAGTCGCTGGCGCCTTCAAGATGCCAAGGCGCGATTCAGCGAACTCGTGCGCATGGCACACAGCAACGGGCCGCAGCACGTGACATTGCATGGCCGCGATGCGGTGGTCGTTGTCGACGCAGACGAATTCAATCGCCTGAAGGGCGCGCGAACCGGCGAGTTGCTGATCGAGGCTCTGCAAGCGTCGCCGCATCGCCAGATCGAGATCGAACCGCGCCGTACTGCGATGCCCGTGCGGGCGGTCAAGTTGTGACTGGCTGGCTGCTCGATACCAATGTGATTTCGGAGTTGCGTCGGCCGCGCCCCAGTGCACGGGTGCGAAACTTCATCGCTGGCCAACGGCTTGAGGACTTGTTCGTCAGCACCGTCACTTTCGCCGAAATCCGCTTCGGTATCGAGGCAGTAGGCGATCCGATTCGGCGCGCCGAACTGAATGACTGGCTGCTTCACAGAGTGCGTCCCATGTTCGATCAGCGCGTACTGGAGGTCTCCGACGACATCATGTTCAAGTGGCGGCTCCTCGTCGAAGAGGGTCGCAAAGTTGGCCATACGTTTTCGCAGCCCGACCTGATCATCGGGGCAACCGCCCTGCAGCACGGGCTCACGGTCGTGACCCGCGACACCGGTGACTACAAGCTCGCGCGAGTCCCGCTGGTGAATCCGTGGGTCGACGAAGTTCCATGACTTCGTTCCCTTCCCAGCGGAGCGGCGAATAGGGACCCGACGAGCTGGAGCAGCCGCTCTCTCGCGCCCG
>JANNKS010000196.1:0-3150 GCA_031396425.1 Rhizobacter sp.
ATGGTGCCCCGGGATGGCCACACAATCTCGCACGGCAACGCGACGCAGGGAGGGTGGATGAAAACCTGGTGGCATGGCCTTGGGATGCTGGCGCTGGCGCTGGCGGGCACGGCCGCGCAGGCCGACCGGTCCAAACTTTCCGAGGACGAACACCCATTCGAGCCCGGCGATTGCGAGCTCGAGTCAGCCTGGCAGCGCAGCACGCCCCGCGGCGCGCCGTCGCAACGTCAATCGGCTTGGCAGCTTTCCTGCGCTGTGTGGGCGCGCACCGAGATGGCGCTGGCGCTGGAGCGCCAACGCAACGACGGCGTGCGCGAGCAGGCCTTGGGCGCCGAGGCCAAGGTCAAGCTGCTGGAGCGTGCGACGGGCCGGCCGAGCCTGACGCTGCGCCTGGCGTCGCAGTGGCAGCGCCTGGACAGCGGACCGTGGCGCCATGCCACACAGGCCTTCGGCGTGGAAGCGGCGCTGCAACCCGGCCCTGGCTGGCTGGTGGAAGGCAGCCTGGGCACGCAACGCGAGCGCAGCAGCGGGCGCAACCACGGGACCTGGGAGCTGGCACTCGAACGCAGGCTTGCCGAAGCCGTGGAGATCAAATTCTCATGGGCCGGCCAGGAAGGTGGCCCGCCGGCGGCGACGCTTGGGCTGCGCTTGCAGGTCGTGCCCGAGCACTTGCTGTTGACGCTGTCGCTGGGTCGGCGCGGTGGGGCGCAGCCCGAGCGCATTCAGGGCCTGGCCTTGACGGTTGAGTTCTGATCCGCGGCAGGCCGTCGCTGCAGCGACTCGCTCGTCGCGAAGCAGGCGTGCCGGCCGGTCAAGCGCACCAGGCGGGGTTGCACAGGGTCATCGGTCGCGAGATGTAGCCGGCGCATCTCGCGGAATCTGAAGTTGCCCTGGGAGCCCACTGCGGCGTTTGCTCACAGGTCCAATTCGATCCGGTCGCCCCCTTCCCGGGCCGGTGCGGCGCAGCACAGCAGCACCTCGCCCTCACCCGGCCGCCAGGCGGTGGCTTCGGCATACGTCACCTTGCCAGCGGTCATGCGAGTCACGCACGAACCGCAGTGGCCGGCGCGGCAGGAGAACGGTGGTGCCAGGCCCTTGCCTTCGGCGAACTCCAGCAGCGTGCCGTGCTGGGGTGTCCACTCGGCGGCGTCGCCGGTCTGTGTGAACACCACGGTGGCTTGTTGTGCTGCAGGCGCAGGCGGCGGTGGGGCGCTGGTCGCTTCGTCGGGTCGGCGTTTCAACGTCGACGGGCCGAAGGCCTCGGCCTGGATGCGCACATCACGCACGCCCAGGTCGCGCAGGCCGTCGTAGATCGTCTGCATGAAACCCGGCGGGCCGCAGAGGAAGAATTCGTGGTCGTCGAAGGGCAGGATTTCCTTCAACATGTCGATCGTCAGCGGACCTTTCAGTTGCGGTGCCGCACCGGCATCCAGCACCACATGCAGCCGCATCGCACCCATGGCACGCTCGACCAGCGCCTGCAGTTCATCACCGAAAGCGCGCACTGAGGTGTCGCGGGCCACCTGGATCAGATGCAGCGGGCGGGTGCGCCGGTGGCGAAAACCTTCTGCCACCAGGTGCCGCGCAAACGCCACCATCGGCGTGATGCCGACGCCGACGCCGATCAACACCGCTGGCCGGCTGGCTTTGGCATCGATGGTGAACTGGCCGCGCGGGCCCAGTGCTTCGATGCGGTCGCCCACCTGCACGTGGTCATGCAGGTGGCTCGATGCCGCGCCTTCGCGCTTGACGCTCAGGCGCAGCCCGTCATCGCCCGGTGCATGCGAGATGGTGTAGGTGCGCTGCAGCGGCGCCGCGCCTGCCGGCCGCAGGCGGATCGGCAGGTGCTGGCCGGCCTCGAAGGCCGGCATGCCGTGGCCGTCGTCGGGCTGCAGGTGGAACGAGCGGATGACGCTGCTCTCGTCGACGATGCTTGTGACGCGGTAGGGGCGCCAGGTCTGCGCCAGGGCTTTGGCCTGCAGGCGGCTGGCGGCCTCGTCCCAGGTGCCGGTGATCAGCGAGTTGGGTGACCAGTCGCGGAAGTCGAAGCGCAGCGGCAAGGCGTCGCGCAGGCGCACGCCCGATTCGACGTGGAAGCGCCAGGCGCGCTCGGCGCCTTCGAAGGCATTCAGCTCGTCGCCTTCCCAGACCACCTCGGCGGTGCCGGTCAGCAGCAGCAGGTCACCGCTGTTGAAGTCGATGAACAGCACGCCGGCGCGTGGGTTGAGCTGCAGGTTGCCCAGCGTCATGAAGAAGAAGTTGCCGGTGAAGTCGGGCACCAGGAAAATGCGCTCGCTCTCCACACGCACGAAACCGGCGCGTCCTCCGCGGTGCGAGACATCGGCGCCGAGCGCGGCTTGGCCCTCGGCCGCCGGCGCGTGGGTGGCCACGAACAGGGTGTCGGCTTGTGCGATGAGACTGCGGGCCTCGTCGTCCAGCCGGTCCAGCGTTTCGGCGGCGCGCGGCGTCAGATCGGTGGCATCGCGCTTCCAGTGCACATCGCGGCCCTGGATGTATTGCGGGCAGTTGCCCACCGTCTGGTCCACCCGCACGCGCAGGCCCTGTGCGGTGCTTGAGACCACATGCCCGTTCATGCGGTTGCGGCGCCGGCTGTGCAGTTCGATGCCGAGGAAACCCAACGCCGCGCCAGGTGCGATGCCTGCGGCCAGCGGGTCGCCGGGAATCGGCCGGGCTTGAATATCCAGGTGACCCGAGTCGGGCGCGTGCATGAAGCCTGGCTGGCCAACCAGCACCGACGCCCACGGCCGCCCGGCCGCGTCCACCGAGCCCACCAGCACCATCGGAAGCTGAGCGAAGAACTGCTGGTGCTGCTCGGGCATGAACGGGCGGATCACGCGCTGGCCGATGTCCTTCATGCGCTCGCGGATGCCCAACCGGTCGTGCACGGCCAACTCACCCGCATGGAAGGGCTCGTCGTTTGTCGGTTCGGTGTTTTCCATGGGGTGAGTCTGCCGGCAGATGGATGGAGCGAACCTCAGGCGGCCAGGCCGACGACCGTCTTGTGGAACGGCACGAAGCCCGGCAGGGCCTCGATGCGCGCCAGCCAGCCGCGCACGTTGGCGTAGGCGCCAAGGTCGACGTTGCCCTCAGGTGCCGCCGAGATGTAGCTGTAGGCAGCGACGTCGGCCA
>JANNKS010000198.1:0-2458 GCA_031396425.1 Rhizobacter sp.
CCCAGGGCCATGCCGAGCAGGGTGCACATCAACACGGTGCCGACGCGCGCGCCGGCTTCCTTGGGGGTGAACAGCTCGCGCACGATCAGCGCGTAACTCGGCACGATGCCGCCCTGGAACAGGCCGAACAGCGCTGAAACGATGAACAGCGACAGCAGGCCCTCATCGACCAGGAAAAGCAGCAGCGCCACACCCTGCAGCACCGAACCGAGCAGCAGCGTGCGCAGTCCGCCGATGTGGTCTGAGATCCAGCCCGACGCGAGCCGGCTGACCACGCCCATCCCGAGCATCAGCGACAGCATCTGGGCGCCGCGCGCGCTGCCGTAACCGAGGTCGCCGCAATACGCGACGATGTGCACCTGCGGCATCGACATCGCCACGCAGCACGCCACGCCGGCCACGCACAACAACCCTTGCACCAGCCCCGGCGCCAGGCCGAGCGGCCGCAGCGGGTCGACGCTGGCGCGCACGCCGGCCACGGCCGCTGCAGTCTGCGGCGACGCGGTGGGTAATGCCGCCGGCGGCCGGCGCCGCAGCAGCAGCGCCAGCGGCAACATCGTGACGAGGCAGAACACGCCGATGCCGATGTAGGTGGCACGCCAACCCGAACTGGCGACGAAGTGCTGAACGATCGGCGGCCAGACGGCACCGGCGACATAGTTGCCGCTCATGCAGATGCCCACGGCGATACCGCGCCGGCGCGTGAACCATAGTGAGGTGTCGGCCACCAGCGGCGCAAACGTCGCCGATGTGCCCAGGGCACCGATCAGCAGCCCTTGCACGATCGCAAATTGCAACGCGCTGCCGGTCAGGCCCGCGAGGATGAACCCGCCGCTCAGGCCGAGCGTGCCGAGCACCACCGGCACGATGACACCATGCCGATCGGAAAGCTTGCCCATCAGGATGCCGCCCACGCCGAAGCCGATCATCGTCAGCGTGTAGGGCAGCGAAGCGCCGGCGCGCGCGGTGCCGAATTCGGCCTGGATCTGCGGCAGCACCACGGTCACCGCGTACATGCCGGCGCCGCCGATCGTCATCAGCAACAGCGATGCCGCCAACCTCAGCCAAGCATAGGCGGATTCGGCGGGCGGCGGGACGATGGCTGGAGGGGCGGCTGTCGCAGCTTGCATGGGGACCGGCGGGCCAGCGTGCGCCAGGCCAGGGAGAGCGGACGGCGGGATTGTGACTGACAGAATACCGGTTCCGACCCGGATTCACCCACCCCACCGCCATGACCGAACACACCGTCCCGCCCGCCGCCTTGCACGACTGGGTAACCGCCCTCTGGTTGCGCGCCGGCTCGAGCGCCACCGAGGCGCGCCTGACCGCCGACATGCTGGTCGGCGCCAACCTCAGCGGTCACGATTCGCACGGCGTGGGCATGGTGCCGCGCTATGTGAAATCGTGGCTCGCCAACGAGCTGCAGCTGAACCGCCACGTCGCCGAGCTGAGCCGCAGCGGAAGCCTGCTGACGCTCGACGGCCAGCACGGCATGGGCCCGGTCATGGCCTTCGAAGCCATGGAGCTGGCGATCGCGATGGCGCGCGAACACGGCATCTGCGCGATGGGGTTGCGCAATTCGCACCACATCGGGCGCATCGGCCAGTGGGCCGAACAGGCGGTGGCGGCCGGGCTGGTGTCGGTGCACTTCGTGAATGCGGTGAGCCGGCCGATCGTCGCGCCGTTTGGCGGCCGCCGCGGGCGCTTCGTCACGAACCCGTTTGCGGTGGGCATTCCGGTGCCGGGTCGCGAGCCGTTGCTGCTCGACTTCGCCACCAGCGCGATCGCGATGGGCAAGGTGCGGGTGGCGCACAACAAGGGCGTCAAGGTGCCTGCCGGCGCCTTGCTCGACGCCCAGGGACGGCCCACCGACGACCCCGGCGTGATGTTCCCGCCCGCCGGCAGCGACGACGGCGCTTTGCTGCCGTTCGCTGACCACAAGGGCTATGCGCTGGCGATGGTGTGCGAAGTGCTTGGCGCGGCGCTCACCGGCGGCGACACCACCCGGCCCGAAACCACAACGATGCAGCACGGCATTTGGAACAACATGCTAGCGATCGTGTTCGACCCGCAGCGGCTGAACAGCTCGGCAGCGTTCGGCGCCGAAGTACAGGCGTTCGTCGAATGGGTGCAGTCATCGGCGCTGCGCCCGGGCGCGCAGGAAATCATGATGCCCGGCGACCCGGAACGCGCGGCCCGCCGGGCGCGCGCGGCGGCCATCATGATCGATGGCGAAACGCTCGCCGAACTGGACCAGGCGGCCGCGGCGGTGGCAGCGAAAACAGGCCTGACAGTTGCTGCTCTTTCGCCGCGCACCACGCCGGTCTGAGCCGCGTCGATTCGAGCCACGCTCGCGACAGCTGCGAATCAGCTCGGCCGCGCACCGCCCGGCACCCCGTTTGCGGGGCGGCGCCGGCGCGCCAGCATGGCTAGACTCAGGCGCGGCCCTCGCTGCGAG
>JANNKS010000205.1:0-5904 GCA_031396425.1 Rhizobacter sp.
GCCAGCATCGACGCAGGCAGCTGCGTCGCGATCTCGCGCCCGAAATCGTGCTGCCACTGGCACAGTTGCGCCGGCGTGAACCCGGCCAGCGGCGCCATGCTCGCGCGGTGCATGGCATGAATGTCGAGCGTGCCGGCCACGTAGTGGTGGCAGAACGCCAGGTAGCGCGCTTCGGCGTCCCTCGCCAGGACCTCGGCGCGCATCAGAAAGCGCGTCCAGGCCAAACCGCTGTCGAAGGGGATCAGCGTGTGGTCGAGGTCGAACAATGCAAGTTTCATGGGCCGCCACGTGCTCCTGGACCAACACGGTGCCCCTCGCAGGGGCACCGAGGATGGCCGCGAGGTCTTCAGCCCGTCAGGACCAATCGTCCATGTCGTGCTTGATCTTGTGGCGGTTTGCGATCAGCTCTTCCACCGACGGCTGATTGTTCAGCGCGCGCCGGATCGCGAGCTGCGTCGCTTCGTAGTTCGTGCGATACATGTCCTTCTTGTCCAGGTTCGGATCTTTCGCGCAACGCGGGTCGATCCACACCAGGCTGATGATGCACAGCTCGTTCGCCAGCGCCTTCGGAATGGTGCCGTCGATCAGGCAGTCGACGACCGCGTCCGCGGTGGCACTTTGCACCACGCCGCCGAACAGGTCGATGTTGACCGCATCTTTCAGCGTGACCTTGGGCACCAGCATGGTGGCCGGGCGCACCAGCTGGTTGCAGGCGCGGATCGCGAACATCTCGGTGTGGCCCTTGCTCTGTGCCATCAGGTTCGCGAACGCCTGGCCGACCGGGCCGCTGGTGCGACCGATCAGGATTTCGGGCATCGCGTCGGTGAACTGGCCGTCGCGGGCCAGCACGGTCGCTTCGCCGGCGTGAAAGATGTAGTCAGTGTTCATGGGAAACAGTCCTGCGCAGTGGTGAATCATTGAACCAGGATCAACTCGCCCTTGCCACCCACGGCGACGTCGCCGAGTTGGCGATCGATGCGGCGCTGTGGCAAGCCGGCGAACGCACCGCCGTGCTGGGCCAGGTCGCGCGCGAGCAGTTGCCAGAACACGGGTGCATCGGCAATCGCGGAAACGAAAGTCGCTGCCAGCGGCGGCGCTGCACTCAACAACACGACACTGCCGTGGCGCATGCCAAAGCCGGGATGCGCGCCGACGCGGCCGCCGACGGCAATCGTGCCGGCCACCAGGCGCGACGCCAGAAAGTCGCCGACCGCGCCGTGCACGAGCGCCGTGCCGCGCCGCATGCGGTCGCCGAACCGCGCCCCGGCGTTGCCGCCCACGACGAGCGTGCCGCCGCGCATGCCGTCCATGCTGCCGGGCAAGGTGCTGGCCGCGAAATCACCCACGCTGCCTTCGATGCGCAGCGTGCCGCCCGCCATTTCGCACGCCGCCAGCGCACCCGCGTGGCCCTGCACCAGGATCTCGCCACTGCGCATGGCGCCGCCGGCGTAGTTGCCCACGTTGCCATGCACCGACAGATGCCCGCCGTCCATCTGCCAGCCCACGCGGTCGAAGCGCGCCAGGTCGGCATCGAACACGAGTGACGCGTCGGCACGCGCCTCGATGCGGAAAAACTCGCCCAACGGGACGAGTGCATTGCCCAGACCCAACGGCAGCCGCTCGATGTCGGCGACCGACAGCGCGGCCAGTGCCCCTGGCGTGATGCCGCGCAGATCGACACGCAGTGCCGGTGTCTGCTTGAGCCGCAGCGTCCAGCCGCCGGCCGGCGCGCGCTGCGCACTCATGCGCGCACCTCGGCCAACAGCTTGTGCAGATGAAAATGAAACGGCCCGAGCTTGCCGCCGTAGTTGCCCGCCGAAATGCGCAGCAGCCCAGCGTTTGCACCGAGCTCGATACCCGCGTGCATGCCCACCCGCATCGCCGCACCGACGTCGGCTTCGGTGAGGCCGTCGATCACGATCTCCAACACGCAGCGCGTCGCCGCGCTCAATTCGCTGCGCGCCGTCAGGCCAACCAGCGTCGGGCAGAAGGCGTCGTTGGTCGACGCGCCGAGCGCAGGGTACTTGCTGCCCACCTTGGAGCCGGAACGAACCACGCCACCGGGAAAAGGCATGATCACGTTGGGCAACCGCTTCATCGCCGCGACCGCCGCTTCGGCGACGGTGAGCGCACTGTCGGTGTCGCGCGCGAGCAGCAGCAGGTTGCCGCCACCCACGCCCTTGACCACACCGGTCGATTCCTGCGCGACGAATTCGCCGTCCATCACGGGTATCCGCCAGTAACGCTGGCCCGCGATCACCTTGCTGATCTGCCAGCCATCGCCGAAAAAACGCAGGTTGCGTCCGAGCGCCACCGGCTCGCCGTCGGCCATGCCGGCGTACACCGCCGTGGTCGGGCAGGTCAGTACACACTGGCCGACACGCCGCTCGATCTGTTTCGCGAGTTCCTTGCCCGACATCGCAAACAGCAGCAGCGCCAGGCCCGGCCGGCCGTCGGGTGTTTCCCGCGGCGCGATCTCGCGTTCGATGCCGGCCTCGCAACCACACGCGATCACCGAGGTCGCGAAGCCGGTTGCGGCCACCGCCGCGTGGCGCGCCCATTCGATGGTATGGGCGGTGATGATGATGCGTGTCGCCTTCATCGGGAAGGCCTCGGCGAAGGTGGCGTCGATGTCCACGCCGTTGCGGGTGAGGGTTGCACTCACGGGGCCGCCCCTTCGAAACACGCGCTCGGCAACAGTCGCCCGCCATTGCAGCACCGGCACAACTCGTCGGTGCCGATCGCCGCATGGTCGAAGTGGATCGCGCCATGCGCCTGCCAATGGCGGCGCAGCGTCGTTTCAATGGCGGGGTCGAAGCCGGGCGTGATGAAGTGCGTGCCCCCCACCGGCGTTGCCGTGACCCGGCCTGAACGTGCGACCAGCGCGCCGTCCTTGAACACGTACTCCGGCGCGGTGAACATCGTTTCGCGATTGGCATGTTCGCGATAGACCGCCACATCGGCGGCAGCACCCACGCCGAGCCGGCCGCGGTCGTGCAGGCCGAGCAGCCGGGCCGGCGCGGCGCGCGTCAGGATCGCGATCTCATCGAGCGTCAGCTCGCGCGCGATCGACCGCAGCGCGCAGTTCGCCGCCACTTCGGGGTGCAGCCTGGCGAGCTGTTCGTCGCGAAAGCTGCGATCCATCAGCAGCCGGATCAGGTGCGGGTAGCTTGTGAACGGCGCGCCGTTCGGGTGGTCGGTGGTCAGCACCACCTGCCAGGGGTTGTTCACGAGCAGGAAGATCTCCAGCCCGATCACCCACTGCAGCGCGTTGACATAGCTCTGCTCGCGGTAGCGGAACGGCACCACGCCGCAGCCCGCCATGCCTTCGATGTCGGCACCGACCCATTTGCGCGGGTTGGCCAGGTCGGCATTCGCATGCTGCCGCATCGTGTCGCCCGACGCGGTGACGGTCTGGCCGAACATGACCTGGCCGATGTCGATGCTGAGCTGCGGGTTCGCATTCACCGCCTGCGCAAGCTGCAGTGCCGCCGACGAAAATTTCTTCGGCCCTTCGGTGCCGTAGCTGTGGAACTGGATGTGCGTCAGGTGCGCCGGCAGGCCCTCGAGCGCTGCGATTGTTTCCAGCGTCGACGCGATGTTGCCCGCCACGCCGAGGTTGCTGCCGTGGATGTGCAGCGGGTGCGGCACGCCGAGTTCCTTCAGCGCGCGCGCCAGCGTGTGCACCACCTGGCGCGGCGTGACCTGCCAGCGCACATGGTTCTCAGTGACGTCGAGCTTGCGCTGGTTGAACTTGAACGCCGAGATGCCCCCCGGGTTCACCACCTTCACGCCCATCGCCTTGCTGGCGTTGATGGTCCACGCGGTGTAGTCGCGCAATGCGGCGAAGTTGCGTCCCTGTGGCCCGCCTTCGGACAGCAGCTGCAGGAACAACTCGTCGTTGCCCAGCATCACGTAGGCGCCATGGTCCAGCACCGGCACGTCGCCCATTTCCATGTGCGCATGGCGTGCGTTGCTCGGCACCATGGCGGGCTCGAATGCGGCCGTGTAGCCCATCTCCACGTAGCGGTAACCGGTCGCCAGCGTGCCGGGCGCGCAGCCTCCGCACGACGCCAGCTCGATCGGATTGGTCGACAAAGGGAAGGGGTTGCCGGCCTCGCGATGGTCTTCGGCCATCAGCAAACGCGCCAGGTTGACCTTGCCGCCGCCGATGTGGGTGTGCAGATCGATGCCGCCGGCCATCACGACGCAGCCGCTCGCGTCAATGTCCTGGTCGAACGGTTCGCCGGGCAGTGGTGCAACGATGCGCCCGTCGCGCCAGGCGAGGTCACGCAACCCGCTGGCCTGGCGGTCGGCCGGGTCGACCACCCAAGCACCGCGCAACCGGACGCTGCTCATCAGGCAAGCTCCGCGCTTTGCACTGCCGTGTTTGAACCCTTGGTGCGGCCGTGCGGGTTCATCAGGCAACCTCCGTGCTGCGCACTGCGGTATTCGCCTTGGGAACGGCCCGGCGGCTCATGCAGCGCGGCGCGCTTGAAGCGCCTTCAAGATGCCACCGGCCACCTCAGCGAGCGGGGGCAGCGCGTCGCACACCAGCGCGTTGAGCGGCATCAACACCGTACCGTCGGTGCGGAACAGATGGCCGTCGCTGGTGATGCCCGGCGTGCTCACGGCAATGAACACCGCGCCGCTTCGCCGGCAACTCGGCGCGAGCGCGGGCGGCCCGAGCACCAGCATCGGCAAGGTGTTGGCGGGCGGCGCGGCATCGGGGTCGAAACACGACACCCATAGCAGCGCATCTACCGCAGCGTCGGCGAGCAGACGCTGGGTGTCGAACAGGAAAGGCTCATGGTCCAGCCCGCGCGGGCCGGCGCGCGAGCGCAGCGGCACACCGGAAAGCCAGGTGAACACCTGGTTCGCAGTCGCCGCGCCATTGCCGCCACCCAGCCACAACGCTGCGGCGCGCGTGTTGCGGTTCAGGTGGCCGACGGCCTGATGCACCGCCTCGATGATCAGCGCCCCGTGCGGTGGCAGGCGCGACGGCGCACCCACCAGCACGCCGTAACGCGCTGCGCGCAGGCGCGCTGCCAGCGCACGCAAGGCCTCGGTGCCCGCGGGCGCATTCGGCCAGGCGCCCGGTGCATCCGGCGCAAGCAATCCGACCAGCAGCGACAACGTCGTGAACAGATCTCCCACCAGGGGCACTGCCTCGACACTCACCCCGGGTCCGGCCCATTGCGCCAGCACCGTTTCGTCACCCCCCGCCGGCCCGAGCAGAACCACATGGCGCTGCACCACCTGGGTCTCGCCGATGCCGCAGCGCTGCGCGATGAGCGGCGCCTCGTTCAGCGGCAGGCCACTGATGAACACGATCAAGTCGGCGCGCGTGCGCACTTCGGCCAGCGTGGTGGTGAACTGGCCGCGGTCCTGCAGCGCGCGCAGGCCTTGCATCAAGGCATCGCCACCGGCAGAGTCGCAAATCGCCCCGGTGGCGCAGGCGAGCGGATAAAGCGCGCGCGCGCCCGCCACGTCGGTGCCCAGGCCGGAGAACAGCGGTTGACGGCTGGCACCGAGCAATTGTGCGGCCGCGGCAATCGCGGCGGCCAAGGCAGTCGCCTTTCCGTCCACTTCAGCGACCGCCGCGTCGTCTCGCGCCTGGAATCGGCCGAGCGAGCGGCTCGCGCGTTCACACGTTCCGCCTTGCAGTACCAAGGGTTCACCCGCTTGGCCGCCACGAACCGTCAGGTGGTCGCAGGCGAGCGGACAAAACGGGCAGGTCCAGGCCGCGACAGGGGCAGCAGTCGGCGTCATCTCAGCCCCACGACGCAAGCGCTATGCCAGTCACATGATTCGCCGCAAGCTGCGGGGCAGCGGACGGAGTGGCAACCAAAGCTGCCACACTGTGTCGCGCTTCCGAGCGCTGCGAGGGCTCGCAGGGGCTGG
>JANNKS010000725.1:0-2328 GCA_031396425.1 Rhizobacter sp.
TTCTTGATCATGTCGCCGAGTGTTTCGACGCTGGTGGGTTCGCCGACGATGCAGTAGTCGGGCTCAATGCCCTGGGCGCTGAGCCATTCGCAGACCTTGACGGTGCCGTCCACCGCCGGGCCTTCTTCGTCGCTGGTCAGCAGGAACGCCAGCGAGCCCGGCGAGCGAGGATGCGCCTGCGCGAATTCCTGCGCGGCCACCAGCATCGCCGCCAGCGAGGTCTTCATGTCGGCCGCGCCTCGGCCGAACAGGTGACCATGGCGGTGGGTCGGCGCGAACGGGTCGCTCGTCCATTGCTCCAGCGGGCCAGTGGGCACCACGTCGGTGTGGGCGGCGAAAACCAGCAGCTTGCCGCGCGCCGCACTGCCCGGTCGAATCGCCCACAGGTTCTGCACGCGAAACTCCACCGGGCCGCTGGGCAGGCTGTGGCAATCGAAGCCGTGCGGCTCGAGCTGTTCCGCGGCCAGAGTTTGACAGCCGCCGTCGTCGGGCGTGACCGAGCGGCGCGCTATCAGTTGTTCGGCCAGGGCCAGCGCGCGCGACATGGCTGCGAAATCAGAATCCGCGCAGGCTGGCGGCGCGGGTCGACGCCTCTTCGGGCCGAACGTCGAGTGTGATCTCGGTGAAGCTCGCCTGGTCGTCGGTATCGTCCTTCTTTGCCACCAGGCGCGTTGCCGGCGCCACGTCGTTCTCCAGGCGCCACATCAGGTTGCTGGGCGAATCGGCAAACGCCAGGCCTTCGTCCCGGGTGATCTTTCCCTGCGTGATCAGGCGGGCGAGGTCTTTCTCGAAGGTCTGCGAGCCTTCGCTGAGCGACTTCTCCATCGCCGCGCGCACGCCGTTGAAGTCACCCGCCTCGATCAATTCCGACACCAGCTGGGTGTTCAGCATGACCTCCACCGCAGGAATCCGCCCACCCGCCATCGAGCGCACCAGGCGCTGCGAAATCACGGCGCGCAGGCCGGCGGCGAGGTCGGCCAGCAGGACAGGGCGGGCCTCGGGCGTGTAGAACGACAGGATGCGCCCCATCGCGTGATAGCTGTTGTTCGCGTGCAGCGTGGACACCACCAGATGGCCTGACAGCGCGTACGAGATCGCCGCAGTCATCGTTTCGCGGTCGCGAATCTCACCGATCATCACGCAGTCGGGCGCCTGGCGCATCGCGTTCTTCAGGCCGGTCTGCAGCGACTGGGTGTCGCGCCCGACTTCGCGCTGATTGATCACCGACTTCTTGTTCGTGAACAGGAATTCGATCGGGTCTTCGATCGACAGGATGTGACCGGCGATCTGCTGGTTGCGCTGCTCGAGCATCGCGGCCAGCGTGGTGCTCTTTCCCGTGCCTGTGGCGCCTACCATCAGCACCAGACCGCGCTTTTCCATCACCAGCGAACTCAGCACGTCGGGCAGATTGAGCGACTCGAGCGAAGGAATCTCGAACGGAATGCAACGAAACACCGCGGCGATGGTGCCGCGCTGCTTGAACGCACTCAAGCGAAAGCTGCCCAGGCCCGTGAGGCCGATACCGATGTTCAGGTCACCGGTTTCTTCCAGGTCTTCGAGCTGGCTGGGCGACAACAGCTCGGCCAGCAACTGGCGCGGCTGGTTGTGCGTCAGCGGCTGGTCGCTGAGCTGGATCACGTTGCCGTTGATCTTGATCAGGATCGGCGAGTTGGCGGACAGATAGACGTCGGACGCACCCTTGTCCGACATCAGGCGCAGCACGCGCTCCATGTTTCCGGTAGCCATCAGCAAGCTCCTCGCGAATCGGGATCGGGATCGGGATTGTCGCTGCGATCCAGCGCCGCCTCAGGCACGCAGGAGCTCGTTGATGCTGGTTTTTGCACGGGTTTGCGCATCGACGCGCTTGACGATGACGGCGCAGTACAGGCTGTACTTACCGTCGGCGCTGGGCAGGTTGCCGCTCACCACCACCGACCCGGCCGGAATGCGGCCGTAGCTCACTTCGCCGGTGGCGCGGTCGTAGATCTTCGTGCTCTGGCCGATGTAGACCCCCATCGAGATCACCGAGTTCTCTTCGACGATCACACCCTCGACCACTTCCGAGCGCGCGCCGATGAAGCAGTTGTCTTCGATGATCGTCGGGTTCGCCTGCAGCGGCTCGAGCACGCCGCCGATGCCCACGCCGCCCGACAGGTGCACGTTCTTGCCGATCTGCGCGCACGAGCCCACGGTGGCCCAGGTGTCGACCATCGCGCCTTCGTCAACGTAGGCGCCGATGTTCACGTAGCTGGGCATCAGCACGACGTTCCTGGCGATGTACGAACCCCGCCGCGCAACGGCCGGCGGCACGACGCGCACGCCAGTCTC
>JANNKS010000303.1:0-6340 GCA_031396425.1 Rhizobacter sp.
TGCAGATCTCGCTGCTTCAATTGATCAGCCACCAGCGGGGCCAGCGCGGCGATATCGATCTGCTTGATCCAGTGGGCATTGACCCAATTGAGCTTCGCGACGTCCCACTGGGCCGGGCTGCGCGAGAGGTGTTTGCCGTCGAACCAGCGCAGCAATTGCGCGCGGTCGAACAACTCTTCGTCGCCGTGGCTCCAGCCCAGGCGCGCCAGGTAGTTGACCATCGCATCGGGCAGGTAACCCGCGTCTTCGTACTGCGTGACGCTGACGGCGCCATGGCGCTTCGAGAGTTTGTCGCCATCCGGGCCGAGGATCATCGGCACGTGGCCGTATTCGGGCAGTTCGGCGCCGAGGGCACGCAGGATGTTGATCTGGCGCGGAGTGTTGTTCACATGGTCGTCGCCGCGGATCACGTGGCTGATCTGCATGTCCCAATCGTCAACGACGACGCAGAAATTGTAGGTCGGTGTGCCGATCGCTTTCAGGTTGACCGCGCCGTCGCTGGCGGGCCGCGCGATGATCAGGTCGTCCAGCTCGTTGTTGCTGATGCTGATCGTGCCCTTGACCATGTCGTTCCAGGTCACCAGGCCGGATTGAGGATTGCGGAATCGCACCACCGGCGCCACACCCGCCGGCGCCGCAGGCAGGTGCTTTCCGTCTTGCGGGCGCCAGCGACCGTCATAGCGCGGCTTCTCGCCGCGTGCGCGCTGCGCCTCGCGCATCGAGTCGAGTTCCTGCGCCGAGCAATAGCAGTGGTAGGCCGTGCCGTCGGCGAGCATGCCTGCAATGACTTCACGGTAGCGATCGAGCCGCTGCATCTGGTAGAACGGGCCTTCGTCATAGTCCAGGCGCAGCCACTTCATCGCGGCAATGATCTGATCGACCGCCGCCTGCGTGGAGCGGGCCTCGTCGGTGTCTTCGATGCGCAGGATGAAGTCGCCGCCATGGTGGCGCGCGAATGCCCAGGAGAACAACGCCGTGCGCGCCGTTCCCAGGTGCAGAAAGCCGGTCGGCGAAGGCGCGATTCGGGTGCGGACTCGGCGGGCCATCGCGTTCACCCCGGGCCCGTTGCGCCTTGCAGCGCCAGGCGCGAGCGGTCGACCGAATCGTCATCGTTGCCTGGTGCGAGGCGCTGCGCGGCCATCGTGGCAAAGTCATCGTCGCTCACGTCACCAGTGACATACACGCCATCGAAACACGAGGCCTCGAAGCCGTGAATCAGCGGGTTGAGCGCTCCGACCACCTTCTTCATGGCGGCCACATCCTGGTAGATCAGGGCATCGGCACCGATGAACTGGCGTATTTCTTCGACGCTGCGGTTGTGCGCTATCAGTTCCGAGTGGGTGGGCATGTCGATGCCATACACATTCGGAAAACGCACCGGCGGCGCTGCAGAGGCCATGAACACCTTGCGCGCTCCGGCATCGCGCGCCATCTGGACGATTTCCTTCGAGGTGGTTCCGCGCACGATGGAGTCGTCAACCAACAGCACGTTGCGGCCCTTGAACTCGACACCGATGGCGTTGAGTTTCTGGCGCACCGAACGCGCCCGCACCCCCTGGCCAGGCATGATGAAGGTGCGCCCCACATAGCGATTCTTGACGAAACCTTCACGATACGGTTTGCCAAGCCGCTGCGCGAGCTGCATCGCCGACGGACGGCTCGATTCGGGAATCGGCACCACCACGTCGATGTCGCTCGGCGGCATCGTCGAAATCAGGCGCTGCGCCAGCGTTTCTCCCAGGTTGAGCCGGGCTTGATAGACCGAGATGCCATCCATGATCGAATCCGGTCTGGCGAGGTAGACGAACTCGAACATGCAAGGGTTCAGGCTCGGGTGCTCGGCGCACTGGCGAGAGTGAAGGCAGCCCTGCAGGTCGATGAAGATCGCCTCGCCGGGGGCCACATCTCGAATGACCTTGTGGCCGGTGCCCTCGATGGCCACCGACTCACTCGCCACCAGCAGCTCGCGCCCGTCCGGGCCTTCGCCTTCGCCAAAACACAAGGGTCGAATGCCGAACGGGTCACGGAAAGCAAGCAGGCCGTGGCCGGCGATCAACGCAACCACCGCGTACGAGCCCTTCAGACGCTTGTGCACCGCGCTGACTGCCTTGAACACCGCGTCAGGTGTGAGCGGCACTGCATGCACCGCCGCTTGCAGTTCGTGTGCGAGCACGTTGATCAGCACCTCGGTGTCACTCTCGGTGTTGATGTGGCGGCGGTCGACCGCCACGAGCTCGCGCTTCAGTGCCGCGGCGTTGATCAGGTTGCCGTTGTGCACGAGCACGATGCCAAAGGGCGCGTTCACGTAGAACGGCTGGGCTTCCTCTTCGCTGTACGCATTGCCCGCGGTCGGGTAGCGCACCTGGCCCAGGCCGACGGTGCCCGGCAGGCTGCGCATGTTGCGGGTGCGGAACACATCGCGCACCATGCCGCGGGCCTTGTGCATGTAGCAGCGGTTTTCCTGCATCGTAACGATGCCTGCTGCGTCCTGGCCGCGATGCTGCAACAGCAAAAGCGCGTCGTAGATCAGCTGGTTGACGGGCTGTTTGGAGATGACGCCGACGATGCCGCACATGATGTTGTCCTGGGTTTGCTCGCGTGCCGGCCTAGGCCGGGAGGTGGCGCGAAATGTCGGGTGGCAGAACCGGCTTGAGACCGCGCAGTGCAGATTCGAGCCACACCGCAGCACTCGATTGTTGCCATACCGTGGATTTGGCCAGCGGCGTGAGCCCGACCACCGTTGCCACCGCCAGCAGAAGCACCGCACTGCGCGCCAGACCAAAGGCACCTCCGAGAACCCGATCGGTCGCGCTCAGGGCGGTGCGGTGAATCAACATGCGCAACAGGCGCGAGATCACGCTCCAGACCAACAGTGCGGCGATGAACAAGCCGGCAAATGTGGCGCCGTGATTCAACGCTGAGCCCGATGCGCCGATCGGAATGCTGGGTGCCAGCATCGGAGTGAACCACTGGGCTGAAAAATAGGCCACGAACCAGCCCACCACCGAGAGCAACTCGAAGACGAGGCCGCGCACGATACCGACACCGATCGACACCAGGACGATGCCGCAGAACGCGATGTCGAGCCAACCCATTTTCTGATTGCTCCTCAGCCGTTCACAGGGTCAACACCACGGCGCTGAGGCCACCGGCCTTCGCCTTGGCCAACGCCTGCTCTGCGGCCTCACGCGTGGCGAACGGGCCGATGCGCACCCGAACCCGGTTTCCGGCTGCCGTTTCGGTGACCTGGGTGTATGTCTTCAACCCGAGTTTTTCGGCCTTGCCCCGCATCAGCTGGGCGGAGGCCGCATCTGCGAATGCACCCACCTGAACGACGAAGCGAGCCCCTGAGGCATCGGCCGCCGCCGCAGGCGCGGCCGGACCTTGATTCGGTGCGGCCTTGGGTTGGGCGGTCGGTGCGGCGGCGCTGGTCGTTTTCGGATCGACGGCTGCAGACTTGGGCGAAGGCGCGGGAATCGCTGGCACGGGCCCGAGCTTCGGCACGGGCTCTGGCTTTGTCGACGCGGCGGTGGAAGCCGCAGCACCAGGCGCCTGGACAGACGCAGGAGCCGACGGCGCAGCCTTGCGTGTCGCCGCGCCGTCGTCGCCACGACCCGGTGCCGCGACAACCGAGGCGCCCGCTGGCGCGGGCAGCGCGCGCGCGGGCGGGGCAACCAGAGGCGGCGCGTTCTCCTTGCGCGGAATCTCGATCGTGACGTCCACCGGCGTGGGCCGCGGCTGGGTTTCAAACACGAGCGGGAAACCGATGATGCCCACGAGCAGGAGCACGACCGCGCCGATCAGCCGGTGCCGTGCCTTTGCGCGCGCAGCCTGCACGGAGTCGAGCGCATCCGCCGGCAATGGCGCCATCGGACTGCTTTCACGCCTGCGGGTGAAGTTGGAGAGAAAACCCATGCTGTACGCGGACGGACGAAGGTGGCGAGTGGCCGGACATGAAGGTCGCGGACTGGACGGGGCCGGCAGTTTGGGTGCGGCCTGCGAATGGCCCGGCACCGCGTTTGCGCGATCAGCCGAGGTGCCGGCCGCTCAGCCGAGGCAAACCATCCTTCAACACGCCCCCGACGGTGTAGAACGAGCCAAACACGATGATTCTATCAGCGGGGTCCGCAACACCGAGCGCGGCGCTCAACGCAGCGGCGGGGTCGGGATGGCAGGAATGGCTGGCCGGCCCGACCAGTCGGGTCAAGGTCGCCGTCGCGTCCTGCAAGGCGGATTCGAGATCGACTGCGCGCGCCGCACGCGCGGTCGCCAAGTCAGTGAAGTACCATGCGTCGACGACTGGGGCCATGCGCGCCAACATGGCCGCGATATCCTTGTCGCGCATCGCACCGAACACGGCGTGGGTGCGCGGGTGAAACGCCATGCGGTCGAGGTTGTGCAACAGCGCCGCCACCGCGTGCGGATTGTGAGCGACATCGAGCACCAGGGTCGGCTGGCCCGCGATGATCTGAAAGCGACCGGGCAACTCCACCATGGCCAGCCCGTTGCGCACCGCCTGCGCCGACACCGGCAGCACCGCACGCATGGCTTCGAAAGCCGCCAGTGCACCCGACGCATTGATCAGCTGGTTGGCGCCGCGCAGCGCCGGGTAGGCCAGGCCGCTGAAGCGTTGTTCGCGGCCGGCCCAGTTCCATTGCAGCACGTCACCAGAGTAGTTGAAGTCACGGCCGAACAAACGCAGGTCGACACCCAACTTTCTGGCATGTTCGATCACGCTGGCAGGCGGCGATGGGTCGCTCACCACGGCTGGCTTGCCGGTGCGCAGGATGCCGGCTTTCTCAAAGCCGATCGCCTCACGGGTATGGCCGAGGAATTCGGTGTGGTCGATGTCGACGCTGGTGATGATGGCGCAATCGGTGTCGACGGCATTCACCGCGTCGAAGCGCCCGCCCAGGCCCACTTCGAGAATGACCAGGTCCAGCGGCGCCTCGGACAGCAGACGCATGATCGCCAGGGTGGTGAACTCGAACGAGGTCAGGCCCCAATCGCCGCGGGCGTGCTCCACCGCCTCGAAGTGCGGCAGAAGATCCTGCGCCGCCACGCTGTGCCCGCCAACCCGGCAGCGTTCCTCGAAGTGCACCAGGTGCGGCTTGATGTACAGCCCGACCCGGTAACCCGCCTGCAAGGCAATCGCCTCGAGCATGGCGCAGGTCGATCCCTTGCCATTCGTTCCGGCCACCGTGAAGACCGGCACCTTGAACTCGAGGCCAAGACGTTCCTTGACGATGCGCACCCGCTCGAGGGACAAATCGATGTCCTTCGCATGCAGTCGCTCGCAACGGGCGAGCCATCCGTCCAGGGTGGTGGGGAGCAGCATGGGGTACAGCAGCGTGGAGCCGACGGTCAGTGCGATCGTGCGCCGCTCGGTCGCGCCGCGTCATCAGGCACGGCCACCTGAGAGGCGGCCTCTGGTTCGATTGAGCGCTGGCCTGGGAGTTCGATGCGCAAGCCAATGGGCGCGTCTAGCTTCGCAAAGGTCACCTATACCAGCGCGTCCGAGCTGAGCCGCTGCAACATGGCGATGGCGCGCGCCACCGTGGTCCTCATCTCACGTCGGTCGACGATCATGTCGATCGCACCGGTCTTGAGCAGAAACTCGGCGCGCTGGAAGCCTTCGGGCAGTTTCTCGCGCACCGTATTCTCGATCACGCGCGGGCCGGCAAAGCCGATCAGCGCCTTGGGCTCGGCAATCACCACGTCACCAACGAAGGCAAAGCTGGCCGACACGCCGCCCATGGTGGGATCGGTGAGCACGCTGATGTAAGGCAACTTCGCCTTCGCCAGACGCGTCAGCGAGGCATTCGTCTTGGCCATCTGCATCAGGCTGAGCAGGCCTTCCTGCATGCGCGCGCCGCCCGTGGCGGTGAAGCTGATGAACGGTGTCCTTTGTTCGCAAGCCGTCTCCACGCCGCGCACGAAACGCTCGCCCACCACCGACCCCATGGAGCCGCCCATGAAATCGAATTCGAAACATACCGCCACGACCGGAATGCTGAGGACCGCGCCGCCCATCACGACGAGTGCGTCGGTCTCGCCGGTTTGCTCGAGCGCAGTCTTGAGGCGTTCCGGGTATTTGCGGCTGTCCTTGAACTTCAGCGCATCCACCGGCAGCACTTCCTGGCCGATCTCGTAGCGCCCTTCGGCGTCGAGGAAGGCGTCGAGCCGGGCGCGCGCAGAAATGCGATGGTGCTGGCCGCACTTCGGGCAGACGTTGACGTTCTGCTCCAGGTCGTTCTTGTAGAGCACCGTCTCGCACGCCGGGCACTTGATCCACAAGCCTTCAGGAATCGTGCGCCGCTCACTCGGGTCGGTGGGCTGG
>JANNKS010000316.1:0-2996 GCA_031396425.1 Rhizobacter sp.
GTGTGGCCGTCGACGCGCGTGCACATCTCGGCGAAGTAGTGGAAGTTGTCGGCGGCGCGCGGGATCAGCTGTTTGCCGGTCTGCGCGATCACCTGGCCGGTGTCCATCGTTTCGGTGCGCGCGATCTCGGGCACATGCGCGGCAATCAGGTCCCCGAGCCGGCGAACCAGCCGGGCGCGCTCGGTGGCGGGCATCGAGGCCCACTTCGGAAACGCCGCCTTCGCGGCCGCCACCGCCGCATTCGCCTCGGCCTCGCCGCCCGCTGCCACCTCGGCCAGCAGCTCCTGCGTCGCCGGGTTGACGGTCTCGAAATGGTCGCGGCTGTCGACCGCCTTGCCGTCGATCAGGTGCTGGATGCGCATGCTTCAGGTTCCGAATTCGGCGTCGCCGACAAGTGTGTTGACGAGGCGGCCGATGGACTCGATTTCGCACACCACCTCATCGCCAACATTGACGTTCACCACGCCGTCGGGCGTGCCGGTAAGGATCACGTCGCCCGATTGCAGCGTCATGAATTCGCTCAGGTATTCGATCAGCTCGGGGATGCGATTCACCATGTCGGCCGTGCAGCCCTGTTGCGTCATCTTGCCGTTCACCCATGTGCGCAGCTGCAGCGCATGCGGGTCGGGCACATCGGCGGCGTCGACGAACCAGGGGCCCAGCACGGTGCAGGTGTCGCGATTCTTCACGCGCAGGTTCGGCCGATACCAGTTTTCCAGGTAGTCGCGGATCGCGTAGTCGTTGCACACCGTGTAGCCCGCCACATGCTGCATCGCCTGCGCCGCCTTGACCTTCCTGGCGCTGCGGCCGATCACGACGGCGAGTTCGCATTCGTAGTGCATGAACTTCACGTCGGCGGGCCGGCGCGTGAAGCCGCGGTGGCCGATCAGCGCATTCGCGCTCTTCAGGAACACGAGCGGTTCGTCCGTGGACGTGACGGTGAGTTCCCTGGCGAGTTCCTTCACATGGTCGGCGTAATTCAGGCCGAGCGCGATGACGGTACCGACCTCGAACGGCGGCAGCCACACGACCTGTTGTTCGGCCAGCACGCGGCCATCGGCGAGGCGAACTTTCGCCGCGCCGTCGTCGCCGGCGGGGCCTGCCGCGGGCGCGAATCCGGCGTGGACGGCACCGCCGTACGCGACGCGCGCAGTCTTCATGCTCGCATCTCCTGCGCCACCAGCCGGTTGTGCAACGTGCCCAGGCCATCGATCGTGATCGCCAGCTCCTGCCCCGCGCGCACCAGCGGCGCGCCGTGCGCCGCGCCGAGCAACAGCACGACGCCCGGCTGCAGTGTCATGAAGTCGGTGACGGCGGCGATCAATGACGCGACGCCGCGTTGACGGGCCGCCGTGCTCGACTCGTGCACCACCGCGCCATCGACGAGCACCCGCACGGCCAAGGCATTGGGCTTCGCGATGTCGGCGGCGGGCACGACGCGTGGGCCGATCGGGCAGAAGCCGTCGCGCGCCCGGAACCGAACCGACGGTCGGTAGTGGCTCGGCACCGGCACGCTGACGTCGTTGACGATCGTGTAGCCGGCCACGACATCGATCGCCGCCGCCTGCGGAACGCGGCAGGCGGTGCGGCCGATCACGATGCCGAGCGAGGCGCCGATCTCCAGCGCCGCGACGCCGGCGGGCACCTCGATGTCGGCTCCGCTCAGCGCCAGCGTATTGCGCGGCTTGATCGCCAGCACCGGCGCCAGCGGCGGCGCCTTGTACGGCGGCTGGTGCACTGCCGCGCCCAGGGCCGAAATAGCGGGCGCATGGTTCAGCAGCGCGCTGACCACGAGACCCGAGAGCCGATAGGGGAAGACGTCGAACGTGAGTGAGAAGGCCGTCATGGCGTGGGGCTTCAGGTCGGAGACTGAGCGGCCATCGGGCCCATCCGATGGCCGCTCAGCCTTTCAGACCCGCACTGTAGTCGCTCCGCCGACCCGGCCGCCTTGCGCCCTCACAAGGACGGCGTGATCCGCCGAGCGTCCCCACGAAGCACCGTCACAATGCGTTCTCACCATGCCGACCCATCGCCCGCGCGTCTTTCTCACCCACGGCCCCGAGGCCCTTGCCAACTACTACGGTGAACGCGCGCTGTCCGCGCTTCAAGGTGTGGCCGAAGTTCGGCGCGGCCACCACGACGGCCCTTGGAGCAGCGCTGACCTGGCCGATGCGGCGCACGGCTGCGCCGTCATCGTCAGCGAACGCCGCACCGCCTGTGACGCGGCGCTGCTCGCCCGGCTGCCCGATCTGCTGGCGTTCTGCCGCTGCGCTGTCGACCTGCGCCATGTCGACATCGCAGCCGCGAGTGAACACGGCGTGCTGGTGACGAATGCAAGTGCCGGCTTCATGACATCGGTGTCGGAGTGGATCGTCGGCGTGATGCTCGACCTGAGCCGGCGTATCAGCGCCGCTGCCGCCGAGTACCACGCCGGCCTGACCCCCGCGCCGACGATGGGGCGCGAGTTGCGCGACGCAACGCTGGGCATCATCGGCTACGGCCAGATCGGCCGCACGCTGGCCGACCTGGGCCTGGCCTTCGGCATGCGCGTGGTCGTCGCAGACCCGCACGCCGAGGTCGCCAACCCGGCGCTGCGCAAGCTCACGCTGCCCGCTCTGCTGGCGAAGGCCGACTATGTGGTGTGCCTGGCCGCTGCGACGCCGCAAACCGAGAACCTGATGAACGCGGCCGCATTCGCAGCGATGAAACCCGGCGCCTACTTCGTGAATGCGGCACGCGGCAACCTGGTCGACGAAGACGCCCTGCTCGATGCGCTCGAGCACGGCACGCTGGCGGGCTGCGCGCTCGACGTCGGCCGCGCGCCCGCTCAGATGCCCAGCCCGCAGCTGGCGCGCCACCCGCGCGTGATCGCAACGCCGCACATCGGTGGCCTCACGCCCGCAGCGATCGAGCACCAGGCGATGGAAACGGTGCAGCAGGTCGCCGACATCCTGCAGGGCCGCCTGCCCAGGGGTGCGGTGAACGGGGCCCAGGCG
>JANNKS010000338.1:0-4224 GCA_031396425.1 Rhizobacter sp.
CGAGATGTCGGCCGCCATGAACGAGCGAGTCAGGCAGTAGTGGCCAGCGCTGCCGAGCACGCCGCACAGCGCGAAGCCGGCCCATTGCCAGCCGATCAGGGCTTGCCAATGCCACAGCGCCAGCGGCAGGCTGAACAACGACACGCTGATCGATTGCCAGACCAGGATCACGCCCGGCGTTTCGTGGCGCGTCAGTGCCTTCGTGAGCAGGAACGACGCCGCGAACATCGGTGCCGAGGCGAGCATCAGCAGGTGGAACAGACCGGTGCTGCCCGAGAGCTGCGGGCCGACCACGATCAGCACGCCGGTGAAACCGATGGCCGTGGCCAGCCAGCGTTCCCAGCGCATCGCTTCGCGGAAGAAGAACCATGCGCCGATCATGATGAAGATCGGCCCGGTGAAACCGATCGCCGTCATGTCGGCCAGCGGAATGCGCGGCAGCGCGGTGAACCACAGGCACAGGCCCAGGGTGTGGAAACCACCACGCGTGAACTGAGCGCCGATTCTGTTCGGCCAGAAGTTGCCGAACCCTTGATGCCACAACAAGGGCAGCAGCACCAGCAGGCCGAAGAAGTAGCGCAGGAACTGCGACTGGAACGGGTCGATCTGCAGCGTCAGCAGACGCATCAGCGCGTTGAGCATGCTGAAAATGAAACCGGCAGCGGCGGCCCAGACCAGACCCCGGCTGGTGGGGCTCCAGTGCGCGGTGCGCCGGCGCAGCGCCGCCCAGGCCAGCGGTACCGTCATCGCACGATGGGCGGCGTTTCGGGAGTCACCGTCGGCACGGCCACTGCAGCCTTCGGACCGATCAGGCCCAGGCTGAGCGCAGTGCCGAACAGCACCACCGCGCCGCCGCCGATCATTTGCAGCGTCACCGCTTCACCCAGGTAGAACGCGGCCGACACCACCGCGACCACCGGGTTGAGAAACGTCACCGACATGGCGCGCGCCGGGCCGATGCGGCGCAGCAGCCGGAAATAGATCAGGAAGCCCAGCGCAGAACTGGCCACGCCCAGAAACGCGGCTTCGGCCCAGGCGCGGGCGCCCGGGTTCTGGCTCGGCCAATCGGCCCAGGCGAAGGGCGACAGGAAGATGCTTGCCGCCAGCAGGCTGCCCACCGTGATCACCATCGCGTCAGCGCCGGCCAGGTGCCTGCGGGTGTAGTTCGCGCCAATGGCCCAGATCATCGAGGTGCACAACACGGCCAGAACGGCGAGCAGCCCGTCGCCCGACTTGAACGACACACCGCCCCACATCAGCACGCCCACACCGGCGAAACCGATCACCAGGCCCCAGGCCCGCCACACACCGAGCCGTTCCTTCAACACATAGTGGGCAATCAGCCCGGCGAACAGCGGCGCGGTGGCGTTCAGCACCGCGACCAGCCCGGCGGTGATGTGCAGCGACGCCCAGGCCAGCCCCATGAACGGCACAGCGGTGAAGGGAATGCCCAGCATCAGCAACTGGCGCGGATGGGCGCGCATCGTCGGCCAGCCGCCGCGCAGCAACATCCAGGGCAGCAGCAGCAGCGCCGCCATGCCGAGCCGCAATGCCACCAGCGGCGCCGGCCCGAACGCCGGAACGGCGGCGCGCACGAACAGATAGGCCGCGCCCCACAGCAGACTCAACAACAACAGTTCGGCCAGATCCTGAAGGCGCATCGGCCTGGAGCTTATCGGAATGCGCGGCGGGCGATGGCAGGGCAACGCCGCTTGACGCAGCCCGGCGTCCGCGCCTACATTAATTCACCAGATGGAGAGTACCGAAGGCAGGGCGGCCGCCCGCGCCATTGCCTCTCGGAGCGCGCCGATGACGTTGAGTGAACCCGACCACGCGCACTACCGGCATGTCGGCCACCTCACGGTTCCCCAACTGTTCGGGGCCGCCGAGGTCGACGCGGTCGTGGCCGACATCCAGGCCTGGGGTGAAGAATTTCTCGCCGAACTGCCGCCCGAACGGCGTGCCTGGTATGTGGATGGCGGCGTCACGGCGCGCACCGTGCTGCGCAAGCTCGACAACCCGCACCACCATCGCGAGGCGGTGCGCGCCCTGGCGCGCGCGCCGCAACTCGTTTCGGTGGTTGAATCGATCATCGGGCCAGGCGTGTCGGTGTTCTTCAGCCAGATCTTCTTCAAAGCGCCCGAAGGGGGTGGCCCCAAGCCGGCCCACCAGGACAACTTCTACTTCGGCCCAAATGACCCCGAGGGTGTGGTGACCGCCTGGGTGGCGCTCGACGACGCGACGCTCGAGAACGGCTGCCTGTACTTCGGTGACGGCACGAACCGCGGCCCGGTGTACACGCACCGGGCGCCGGCCGACGAGCCCTTCAATCTGCAGCTGCCTGCGTCCATCCTTCAGCGCCAGCCGATGTCGCCTGCGCCGGTGATGAAGGGCGGCGTGTCGTTCCATCACGGCAACACGTTTCATCAGTCGGGCCCCAACCTGTCGACGCGCTGGCGCCGGGCTTGCGCGCTGCACTACGTCAACGCGCACACGATCTTCGAACATCCGGCGCTGCCCTACGACGCGGCCCTGAAGCTGCGCATCACCTGAGCGACGACACGAACCACACCCCAGGGTTGGGCTGAGCCCACCCGCACGAGACCAAACAGCATGAGCACACAACGCCTGGGAATCATCATGCACGGCGTGACCGGCCGCATGGGCATGAACCAGCACCTGATCCGCTCGATCGTGGCGATCCGCAACCAGGGCGGCGTCCGTCTCGCCAACGGCGATACCGTGATGCCCGATCCGGTGCTGATCGGCCGCAGTGCCGACAAGATCGAGGCGCTCGCCAAGGCACACGGCATCGCACGCTTCGGCACGAATCTTGACGCGGCACTGGAGAACCCCGCCGACGCCATCTTCTTCGACGCCGGCACCACGCAGATGCGCCCCACACTGCTCGCTCAGGCGCTGCGCGCCGGCAAGCACGTGTATTGCGAAAAGCCGATCGCGACCAACCTGAACGAGGCGGTCGAGGTCTGCCGGCTTGCAAAGGCGTCTGGACTGAAACATGGCGCGGTGCAGGACAAGCTGTTCCTGCCGGGGCTGCGCAAGCTCGACATGCTGCGCCGCGCCGGCTTCTTCGGCCGCCTGCTCAGCGTGCGCATCGAGTTCGGCTACTGGGTCTTCGAAGGCGACCTGCAACCGATCCAGCGGCCGAGCTGGAACTACCGCAGCGAGGACGGCGGCGGCATCATCCTCGACATGGTGTGCCACTGGCGCTACGTGCTGGACCATCTGTTCGGCGAGGTGCAGGCTGTGAGCTGCCTCGGCGCGACGCACATTCCGCAGCGCTGGGACGAAGCGGGCCGCGCCTACGCCGCCACTGCCGACGATGCCTGCTACGCGACGTTCCAGCTCAAGGGGCCGCAGGGCGAGGCGATCGTCGCGCAAGTCAACAGCTCCTGGGCGACGCGCGTGCGGCGCGACGACCTGGTGACGTTTCATGTCGACGGCACGCATGGCTCGGCAGTCGCCGGGCTGCAGGAGTGCCGCGTTCAGTCGCGTGTGACGACGCCGCGGCCGGTGTGGAACCCCGACGTCAGACAAAGCATGAATTTTTTCGAGCAATGGCAAGACGTGCCGGACGCGATGGCCTACGACAACGGCTTCAAGATCCAGTGGGAGGCGTTCATCCGCCACGTCGTCGAAGACGCGCCGTACCGCTGGACGCTGCCCGAAGGCGCGAAGGGCGTGCAACTCGTGGAAGCGGCGCTGCAAAGTTGGCGCGAGCGACGCTGGGTTGACGTTCCCGCGTTGACGCTGTGAGGTGCGAATGAAAATCACCCTGCCCGACGCGCAAGGGACGCTCGCACCCTACACACTGCGCAGCGCCGGCGGCTCCAGCGCAATTCAACCAGCCGCGCCAGGGACGCGCTTGAACCGCATCGCGTACGCGGCTGCGCACGTCGTCGCCGACGCACGCGCGGTGATCGACCCGTGGCTGCAAAGTGCCATCGATTGGGACGCCACGATCGCAGTGCGCCAGCGCCTCTGGCGCCTCGGCCTGGGTGTGGCCGAAGCGATGGACACGGCGCAACGTGGCATGGGGCTGGACTGGCCGACGTCGCTGGAGCTGATCCGTCGCTCGCTCGACGCCGCGCGTGACACGCCCGGCGCCTTGGTGGCGAGCGGCTGCGGCACGGATCACCTCGCCGCCGATGCTGCGCACAGCGTCGACGACGTGATCCGCGCCTACGAAGAGCAGATGGCTGC